>JAQUXE010000003.1 GCA_028692555.1 Minisyncoccota bacterium | reverse complement strand
GAATTTTGCGGGAACGGGAATTGGTTTTTGAGCCACGCGGAGCGTGGCAAATCCTCTTAAAATCAGACCTTAGCGCCCGCAGGGCGCGTGCCGAGGCGCTTTGCGCCGAGGCAACAAACGCCGAACACACAATTTGGCTCCGGTGGTAGGATTCGAACCTACAACCTATTGCTTAACAGGCAACCGCGCTACCATTGCGCCACACCGGAATGTATTTAATATATACCTTAAATTAAATTTTTTATCAACCCATTATTAATGTAAATACTTGTTTTTTTAAAAAATAAAAAAGAGGGATGGACTTTTAAATAATTCAAGACATCTCCTAACTTATGAGAATCAAGAATAACTTTTAGTAAAAACAAATCTCGTCGTTCCTCTAATATTTTATAAACTCTTGCGTGTCTGATTATCAGTTCCTCAACCTCCCTCTTGTACCATTCTTGGAACTTATGATTCCTAAGAATTTCAACTGCGGGAGTTTGAATATCTATACCCATTTCTATAGCATCCTCTAATGGGATATTAATAAATCCTCTTGTAAGATCTTCTTTAAGATCTAACAAAGAATCGACCCTCGTGAAAAATCTGAAAAGAATTTGATCCAACTTTTCAAACTTCTTCCCATTGCTATAGAATTTCGCAAGGATTGTTAATGCAGCCCTATCCTGAAGATACATATTACTATAAAGATCTTCTCTTTTTACAAATTTACCCCTGTTAAGGTATTCTGTTTTCATTGCGCAAAAGAGATCTTTTATTTCCTGACTTAAATCTATCTTCTTTTTAGAGAAGATTCTTAAAGCAGAGAAAAGCATAATATCTTCTTTCAATTGGACTGTACTTACTCCTTTTAATATCAATTCTTTTTGTTCGATATAAGAATCAATATCGTATCCGTTCGGAGGACACTTCTCTTGGTCAATGACATCATCAACCTCCCTGAACCAACCATAAAGCAATGCTGCTGCTTTATACTTCGCCGGCAATAAAAAGTATCCCAATATTAGCAATACATGTAAAAGTTTTTTGGAGATCTTGTCATTTTTCCTCATTCTCCTAAGCTCAACATCCACAAGTTCTTTGTAACCATTAATCATTTCGATCACCACACAATTTCAATGTGCTTATTATCTTATAGCATAAAATAACACAATGTCCAGCATCTTTGGTAATGTGATATATTTGTATTCATTGTATATTTAGGATTAAACATATTCGTCTATAGACATATATTAGACGAATAATAGACGAATCTTTTTAATATCCCTCTAGTTTCTTTAAATCCTTGTGTCCCCTAATCTTCTCTATCGCCTTAGCTTCAATCTGTCTAATTCTTTCACGAGTAACATTAAACTCTTGTCCTACTTCTTCTAGAGTATGAGTAACACCATCTTCTAAGCCAAACCTCATTGCAATGATTTTTCTTTCCCTTTCAGCAAGGTCATTAAATATATTATCCAAATGTTCCCTTAAAAGAGTTCTCCCAGCTTGTGATGATGGTGATTCAATCTTTTCATCTTTAATAAATTCTCCCAAAACACTATCCTTCTCATCTTCTCCAACTGGTGTTTCAAGGGATATTGCTTTTTGTGATATTTTCTCTAGGTGACGAACCTTTTCAACCTCGAGACCCATTTCTGCAGCAACTTCTTCATCTAATGGTTCTCTGTCTAGCTCTTGCAATAGTTTTCTTTTAGCTTGGGTATATTTAGTAAGAGTTTCAATCATATGAACAGGTATTCTAATTGTTCTGGCCTGATCAGCTAATGCACGCGTAATTGTCTGCCTAATCCACCATGTAGCATATGTTGAGAATTTGTACCCCTTCCTCCAATCAAACTTCTCTACGGCTCTAAATAGGCCTAGATTGCCCTCTTGCACAAGGTCTAACAGGGTCAAGTTAGGAGAACGACCAATGTATTTTTTAGCAATAGAAACAACTAGTCTTAAGTTAGCTTCAGCAAGTCGTCTTTTAGCATCTTCGTCCCCGTCTTCAATTCTCCTAGCTAGCTCTTTTTCGTCCTTTGCTGTAATTGCAGATATCTTTCCAATTTCTTTTAAGTATGATTGAACAGAGTCTATTCTAGCAGAAACTGATCTCTTTTTCTTTGTAATTTTGCCCCCATCTAAATAGCCTCTTGATTCTTTAATTTCTATCCCCAACTGCTCTAGTTTCTGAAGCATATCGTCTAACTCTTGAATATTATCTTCAATATTTGGAAAAAAGATTAGTATTTCACCAAAAGTAACAAATCCCCTGGTCTTACCTTTCTTAATAAGTTCGTTTAGTTTCTCAACCGTGATAATAGAAACAACCTTTTTCTTTCTTTTAACAACCTTCTTTTTAGGAGTTTCTTTTTTATTTTTTATCATCTTTTTTTGTTAATTTATTAAACTCTAATAAAAGTTTTTTAACTTCCTCAAATGAACCTTCTTTTTCTTTTTCCTTAATCTCTACTATTATCTTTTTTCTCTTTTCTTCCCTATATATGTTTTCTATTTCGTAAACACACTTGTGCCACTCATCATCTATATCTATCTCTTCTTCCTTTAATAGTTCTGACTTCATTATGATGTAGCTGTCGTCTTTTTTATCTTCTATGAAAGTAAAAAGTTCTTTTTGTTCTTGATTTAACTTTTCAACCATTAAAGGATTAATCAAAATTATTGAAAGAATAGTTTCCTCTAAAAGCTCCCTTCTTGGTTTTCCCTTCTTTTCCTTTTGAATTTCAAATTCTTGATCAGGTAATTTAACTTTCTTCATCTCTTGCCTAACGTCATCTTCTCTTATTGAAAGCACTTCTGCTAATTTTTGTATCCAATGGGTCTGTTCTATGGTATTATCAATTTTCTTGAAAATAGGCAATAGCTCATCAACTATTCTCTTCTGATCTTCGATTGATTTAACATCTTTATTCTTAAGAGCTAAATCAAAATAGAATTGATTAATTGGCTTCGCTCCTTCAATAATTCTCTTCCATTCTTCTTCCCCGCTACTTAATATTATATCCGCAGGATCCTTTTCATTGTTCATTGCTATAACTTTTACATTAAAACCATTATTTATTGCTATATCTATTCCCTTTTTAGTCGCATTATTACCAGCAAGATCCATATCAAAAGCAAAGGTAAGATTATTGGAAAATCTTTTAATGATTCCCAGATGAATTGTTGTTAAAGCAGTTCCCGAAACTGCAAGGCAATTTTTTACTCCTGACTGATGAGACATGATACAATCAACATTTCCCTCAACTAAAATACAGCTGTCTTTTTTTCTAATTTCTATCTTTGCTTTATCTATCCCATACAATGCCTGACTCTTATCATATAATAATGTATTAGGAGTATTTAAATATTTTGCTTCATCTTCTGAATTAAAAACTCTCCCTGTAAAACCGATTGACTGTCCGCTAGCATCACAAATTGGAAAAATGATTCTAGAGCGGAATCTATCAAAGAACTTTTCTGAAGCCATTCCAGCATTAATAATATCTTCTCTTTTATATCCAAGACCAATTAAGTAATCACACAGACTATTCCACGTTGAGGGAGCATAACCAATCTTCCAATCTTTAATTGTTTCTTCTTTAAATCCTCTTTTTAATAGATAATCCTTTGCTTCTAGTCCACTTTTACTTTTTTCTAATTGAGTAGAAAAAAAGGCAGTGGCCTTTTTACATATACTAAGCAATATTTCTCTTTGTGTTTTTATTTCTTCATATTTTTTTGAACTCTCCTTTAATTGAACTCCTGCTTTTTTTGCAAGCAATTTTAAAGCGTCTATAAATTCGACGCCTTCAATCTTCATTACGAACTTAAAGATATCACCTCCTTCATTACATCCCCCAAAACAATGCCACATTTGACGAGATGGAGAAACGAAGAATGATGGCGTCTTTTCGTTATGAAATGGACAAGGCGCTCGATAATTAATGCCTGCTTTTTCGAGCTTAATGTATTCACCTATAATGTCCACTATATTAAGACGGGATTTGATTTGTTCTATTTCTGAATTCATAACTTTACTCTTTCCATTCTCCTAAAACAATATTCAAATATATTTCTTGGCCATCTCTCAATACTTTGAGATTAACTTTTTCAAAAGGATTATACTTTGAAATTATTCTTGCTAATGAGTTATCTTTTGTCACTTTTTCTCCGTTCATTTCTAAAATTATATCGCCCTCTTTTATTCCTGCTTCTTCAGCAGGAGAATCCTTAATAACCGCTGAATCATTATCTCCGACAACTAATGCTCCATAATCAACATCAGCACTCCTTGCCTTACTAACCTCCTTATCTAAAATTACATATCTCAACCCCATATATGGGTATGATATTTTGCCTATTGTTTTAACTTGCTCAATACTTCTTTTAGCTTTATCTATTGAAATAGCAAAGCCAATGCCTTGTCCTTCTGTAGATATTGCAGTATTAATCCCAACGACTTCTCCTTTTAAGTTAATTAATGGACCACCTGAATTTCCTCTATTAATTGCTGTATCTGTTTGAATAATATCTTCTAATCTTTCAGTGGTGGAGTCTGTTCCTGTAGCAACTATTGTTCTGCCCAACCCAGAGACAACTCCAACTGAAACGGTATTTTGGAATCTTCCCAAAGCATTACCAATAGCAATTACAGTTTGACCTATTTGAATATCATCAACATTCCCAAGTCTCAATGGCTTTAAATTATTCCCTCCTTCAATCTTCATTATTGCTAAGTCCTGAACTGGATCCCTAGCTAAGACCTTGGCATTATATTCTTTATTGTCAGTCATAACAACAACATATTCTGCATCAACATCACTAACAACGTGCTTGTTAGTTAATATTAATCCATCTTCGGAAACAATGAAGCCAGTCCCCGCTCCAACTTGCTGTCTTTCTGTTCCCTTTTGCTCTAATCTTGGAATAATAAAGAAGAAATCTTGACTATATGATTGCTCATAAACAGGCATATCTTTATAGGCAACAACGCTTACAACTGAAGGTGAGTTTTCTTTAACAACATCAATTATCTTTTGCTCCTGTGTTGTTTGAGGAATATATTCCTTTTCAATTTCTACAACTCTCTCTGAGTGAATAATTGGAACTCCTGCGTTAATAATCTCTTGCTTTAGCTTTAAATAAAAAATATAACTAGCAGAAGCGCCTCCTAGTAATCCTAGCAAGAAAACTATTATTAGAAACCATCCTTTAAAAGGTTTACTTTCTTTTTTCTTAATATTAAATTCTGGTAATTCGTACATAATTCTTATTTCTTATCATAATGATTAAAATCATACTTAACATTTCTTGTTGGCTTAGAAAAAAACAATCTAAATCCACAAATTAAATACTTGAACGCTGTTCTAAAATAACCATCTGTTTCAAACCTCCTTAAGGGCATATATATCCTAACAGAAGAAATTATTCCAAACCTTCCTGTTTTATCAGCTTGCTGAATAAAATAATGATCTTCTGCTAAAGAAATTGTTTCATCAAACCCACCCACCTTATTAAATAAATCCTTTTTAACCATTATCCCCATTGCTCCCATTGGAAAAATATCTTTAAAAATAAATTGTGGAATATTATAGAAAAAACTCAATGTAAATGGATTCATATAGAAGTTGTTCTTTTGAGGATATATTGGAAAAGAAGCAATATCTAATTTCTTTTCATTAAATCTCTTAATTGCTTGAGAAACAAAATCCTTAGGCCGTATATCTAAATCAGCATCAAGAAATAAAAGAACGTCCCCCTTAGCAATTTCTGCCCCACAATTCCTTCCCTTTGCCGGAAGTCCTCCTTTAGTAATAATACAATCATAATCTTTCGCTAATTTCACTGTTCCATCAGTCGAACCAGCATCAGCTATGATTATTTCATAATCACTAAAAATAGTACCTTTAATAAGCTCTAAGATTCTGTCTATATTCTTCTCTTCGTTTAGTGTTGGTATAATTATACTTAGCATATTTTTAATTTAACATAATCTTAACCTCTTCCCATATTTTATCATCTCCATGAGTTTTTAACATATAATACCACCATTCTCCTCCCCAGAAATAAAACTCTTTAATCCCTGTCTTTTTAGCAAAATTTACATTTCTTTTAAATTGCTCTAGGTCCATTGTTTTTGCTTGCTCCTCTAGCGAGCTATTCATTATTGAATTAGCACACCATGGTTCTGCCTGAAGCTCAGTTCCGATCACCTCTTTATTAAATATTAATTTAACTAAACTGGCTCTTCTTTCATAAAATATTGGTGGCAAGGCATATGAAATATATTCTTTAATATGACTCTCCCATATTTTCTTATAAGTTGTTACCCCTATAATATCACCCCCTAGTTTTGAAGATGCGATCCAAAAAGATAACTCTCCGCTATCGGTAATAATAACAGGCCTTTTCTTATCAATTTCTTTAATTGATCTAATTTCTTTTTTAAAGAAATCTACATCTTTCCACGGACATTTACCAAAACCCAAAAGAACCTCATTCTCAATCTGCCAAGCAACAATCGCATCCTCATTCTTATACCTTATAACAATTGTTTCAATTAAATCAATAATACTTGACTGCTGTTCTTTTTTATCTAATTTCTCTGCCCATTCAGGAATATGACACTCTGGCCAGCGAGGAGTTCTCATTCCTATTGCTAAAACTAAACTTACATTATTCTCTTTAGCTTTTTCAATTTGCCAATCAAGTAAGGAAAAATCATATTTTTCAAATTCTTTTTCGAGTAAATCCCAATGAACTGATATTTTAATGTTTTTAAAACCAAGGTCTTCTATTAAAGCAAGATATGTTTCTTTATCATCAATCTCTAAAAAATCTGTTTGTTTAGAAGAAAAGTTAACTCCCCACTTAATATCTTCTTTCTTTTCACTAAAACCAACAAAAAAATAGATAATTATCGGCATAATTACTAACAACAGAAGCCATAAAAAATACTTTATTATAGGAAGCATTATTGCTATTATAGTAAAAAATCAAGAAAAAATCAAAGGGTTTAACTACTCACATCTCTCTAGATCCTTTTTTGCCTTTTTTATAAATCTTCCAAAATTCTTGTCTTTTTTTCTTTTTTCAAGAGTAGACATCTCATAAAACTCTGTTTCTTTCTTAAGATTTATATAATTATTATATTTTGATTTATCTAAAGTCCCCTGTTCTAATGATTTTAAAACTGCACAATCGCGCTCGCTAGTGTGAGTACAATCACTATATTTACAATTCTTTGCAAGTTCAATTATCTCATCGAAAGATTCCTCTACCTTGTTATCCATAACTCCAATTCCCCTAATTCCTGGATTGTCTATTACAATACCACCGCTCTCTAGAAAATACATTTTTCTTTTTGTTGTAATATGCTTACCCCTTTCACTATAACTACTTATATCTCCCGTCTTAATATCATCACTTCCAATTAAACTATTAATTAAAGATGACTTGCCAACTCCAGAAGAACCAAGAAAGCAATATGTTTTGTCTTTCTTGATATAATCTTTTAAATTATTGATTCCTTCTTTTCTAAACACACTCGTCAAGATAATATCAATATTATTAAATCTTTTCTGTGTTTGAGAGATTATTAAATCTAACTCATCCTGAGAGATTAAATCTATTTTATTAAGAATAATAACTGGCTGAATGTCTTGATTCTTAACTATTGCAAAATATCTTTCAAAACGATTAAGATTATAGTCACGATTAACTGACTCAACAATAAAAACCACATCGATGTTTGTTCCAATGATTTGAATTTCGTTATTTCTTCGACTTCTCTTTATTATTGTCTTTCTAGGCAATATCTTGTGAATTACAGCCTGCTTTTGATCAAGCTCGGTGATTGTAACCCAATCACCAACAGCTGGATAGTCGTCTCTTGAAGAAGCATCGAGCATTTGTTTTCCAGTTACTCTTGCTATAAAATTACCATTCTTGCTTACTACTTCATAAGAGCCTTTGCTTTCAGAAATAACCCTAGCAATAATAAAACCATCTAATTCATAATTCATATTGAAGATAATAACACAAAATAATTAAACAAGAAACAGCATTGATAATCCTATTACTATTATAATAATGGCAACAACTCTTTGGATAATAATCGCCTTTGACATTTTCTCATTTAACAACTTAGGCAAAGCAACAGATATTATCAAAACAAAAATAAAGAGGAAAATATATTGAAATCCTTTCATAGCATTCATAATTCCTAAGTAAACTAACGGAACTAAAGAGATTGCCCAACCCTGAAGAATATTGGCTAGTCCACCAAATACTTGCGCTAAGAAAAATATTATACTATTTTTTTTATCTAATTTTTGATCAATATGGAATATGTCACTTCTAAATGTTTTACTAAAAAGAAAAACTATAACAAAAATAAAACCAAATATCTTCATCCAAATAAAAGCGTCCCAGAAAGCAACCTCTAAGTAAGTAATTTTAGCAAAAATCATTTCCGAAGAGAAAAATAGTGCTGCAAGAAAAGACAACTTTAAACTTTTCCTAGTAACTCGGTAATCCTTTTCAATTGAGATCAAAACGCTTCCCAATAAAAGCATTACAAAAGCTATTATTTGATTACTTTTCATTATTTCACCACCCCAAACAAAGAAAGAGAAAATAACAACAAATATTGGTTGCAATGCTCCAACCGTTGGAACAATCTTAGAAACATCAAAATCATCAAAGGCACTAAACATTGAATAAACTCCTAGAATATTAAAAAGAGCGGCTAATATAATCCACATCCACAATATTCCCTGAGGAACACTAATTCCAATAAAGGGAATTAAAAAAACTACTGTAGCACTTAATACTCCAACAAAGAAAGTATAAGATTTTGGTCTAGGTGGACCTGCTAAAACAATTCTGTCTCCAAGAGAAGCTAATGCAAAACAGAGATATGCTGAAATTGATGCTATAATCCAGAGCATTTTTCAATATGTTCTTTAATCTTAGCCACTCCGTCTCTTTCGCCTTCAATATATGCTTCCATTGCCATTTCAGACAAATAACCAGAGTCTATCCAATCATAAAGCCAGTCCTTAACATGTTCAATATCACCTTGATCAATTCCAAATCCTGACTTTAAAAGCCATCTTCGATTGAAGTCCTCTTGTGATCCAATTGGCGGAGCAATTATAATCGGCAAGCCTAATGCAGCATAAAAAGATAATTCACTTGGCTTGGTCCATAATATGTCTGTTTTATGAAGAGCTGAATTAAATTTATCGTAATAATCACCAAAATTATTAGCATAGATTATTTCCACTCCATGACCAATAAAATCACCCAGTCCACCATTAGTAATCTCTCTTTCAAAATAGTCTTTAATATCTTTCTTTATTCCCGCAACCAAAATTACTTTTAATCTTTTTTCAAATATTTGTTTCTTTAATTTCCTAATTAACTTAACCCCTATTTCTTTTTGTGCTCCTGCTCCACCAATACAAAAAGTAATGGTTAACGGATGATCCGATTGTTGAGGAAGCTTGCCTAGCTTCTCACGAATAACAAAGCCGTATTTTTCTCTATATTTTGAGGCTGGATCTAAATTAATTATTCTATTCTTAATATCTTCTATCAAAACCTTTTCTTCTGTGTTCTCTAGCGGCAAAGGATATCCTGTTAAGAATATATTTTCTGCTTGAACTCCATAAGAAACTAATCTTTTTGTAGTTCTTTTGTTTGGTGTGAAATATTTGATTTTTGATTCTTTGGGGCGCAATGGTGCCCAGCTTCTAGCAATATCAGTATCACAAACAACACAGAAAATATCTCCTGAATAATTAAAATAATCGGCCATAAAGGCAGTGTTATGAAAGACAGATATATATGGAATATTGCTATCAAGCTTCTCTATCAAGTGTTTTCCCCATCCCTTCTTAAATAAAGGATATGTTTTTCTTTGAGTAAAGTTTGGCAAAGATGTGTCTTTCTTAGTGTAAAAATCATGGATCTTTTGAGTTAAATCAAATAAATAAAATGCAAACTCGCCAAATAATGGTATTTTTTTAAATCTTGAAACAGCTTCATAAAACTTCCTAGAACTACTCCATATTTTTTTATCTTTTTCAGGAATGTCAGGATAATCATTAGCACAAATTATTTCTTTGTTCTTAGCTAAAAACTTTAACGGATAAGCTGTTCTTTGATGTCCATAACCCATATTTATTGAAACTATCCAAGCTTTTTTATTCATATTGAAATTATATACTATTGTCCTAAAAATTCCAACTCTTTCTTATTGCTTCTATGAACAAAGTATAGAAAAGGAATGTATAATAATAAGATTAAAAAAATTGGAATGTTTACTACAGCAAAAGGCAACTGAGCAGAAAAAGTTATAACCGCCAGTAAGTAAAATAATAATAAAGAACAAGGGATACTAAGAATAAAAACAAAAGGAAATATAACGATTAATATTCCTAAAACCATAACAACGCTAAGGATGGGCAAAATAAAAACATTAGTAAAAAAAGAAATAACAGAAAAATAACCAAAAGAAGAAATTAAAACTGGCAAGCTAAAAACTTGGGCTGAAGCAGTAACAGAAACAATCTCTCTTACTTTCCTCCATTTTATAAAACTAAACCAATGATTAAACGTGCTACTTGTTAATATAATTCCTAATACTGCTAAAAAGGAAAGCTGAAAGCCCAAGTCATATCTTAACAACAACGGATTAAACAAAAGAAGAATCGCCCCTGTTAACACAAGTGTTCTTAAATTAAATGATTTCCTATCAAATATTTCAGCAATAAACAAAAGAGAAATCATTATTCCTGCTCTTAGAGCGGAAGCTGGGCAACCAACTATAAATACATATAAGAAAATAAAAAATATTGATAATACTAATGCCTGCTTTCTCCACAAGCCAATATTGAGTAATAACCAAAAAATCATTGTTGAAAATATCACTATATGCATTCCTGATATGGCAACGATATGGCTCGTTCCACTTCTACTCAGAATGTCTCTTGTTTCTTTACTAATTCTACCTGAATTACCTAAAATCATTGCTTCTAATAGTGGACTTACGCTAGGAGGCATTAACTCTCTAATCTTTTGAGAACTTTTTTCTTTAAAGTCATAAATATTACTACTACTACCGATTATCTCTATTTCTGGATAGGCCATTGTTCCAACAATTCCACTTTTGGCTAAGTATCCCTGATAATCAAATTCATCAATTTTCTGGGCAATTCTTAATGTTCCCCTTGCTTTAATTTCATCTCCATATTTTAAAAAAGAATATTTATCTGTAAAAATTAAAACTTCACCCAATACCACTTCTGTTTTTTCATCTTTTTGCTTTACTTCTTTTGAAATAATTCCAGTAACTATTATCTCTTTTTCGTGAAAAGATAGTAGAGGATTTTGATTAATTTTATTCACCTCATTTTCAACACGAAAACAACCCAAGGAGAAAAATATAATACAAAGACCAACCAAAATTAATCTTTTATCAATCATTATAATTATCCCTAGAATAAAAATATTTAAGGCAAAAAAATAAGAGGCAAAACAAATGCCTCCGATAAAACTTAAACATAATAAAATCAATTTTTGAGAACTAGTCATATCTTTTTTATTAAAATAATTCCTGCAATGAACCCTCCCACATGAGCCAAATAAGCAGTTGATATCTCCATTTGACTAACAGAGAAAATTTGTAATAAGAACCATATAAAAATGTAAATTGCTGCTGGAAAATATATTGGTGGCAGAAGTGCTTTTATTTTGTTTTTAGGAAATAAAACCAAATATCCACCTAAAAGTCCCGCTATTGATGCTGATGCTCCTATTACCATAGCGGGCGTTGAAAGAGTGAAAAGAATTGAACCTATGATGCCACATAATAAGTAGAATAATAGAAACTTAAATGTTCCTAGTCGCATTTCAATATTTATTCCAAAAACCCATAAAAACCACATATTAACTAAAAGATGCAAAAAGCTACCATGCAAGAACAATGATGTTATTAAGGTAAACAACATTCCATTCCAAATATTTTCTAAAGAGAAAGAAAAAAAGCTAGTATCTGGGGAAATAAAGAATATAAAGGAATTAATTAAAACTAAAAAAATGATTCCCCAGGGAACTCCACTTCTAACTTTTATTTTGTCATATAAAGGAAGCATTATCTTATCTTAAAAATTTCGAAAAGATTTTTAATATTTTCTTCAATTACTTTTAAGTCCTCTTCTTTTACAAAATAACTTTCTCCTGAAATATTTTCTTTTTCGTCAACAAACCTCTGTAAGAAATACTTTTTAGCTGGAGCAATATAATTTGCTATCTCTAAAATATCATCTATTGAGTGACTTGTTATGGTAGTTCTAAATTCATAATCAAGTCCTGACCTCTTGATTAATTCTATTGATTCCTTAATCTCTTCTAAACAATCTATACCTGAAAAATCTTTATATTTATCATTTAAGGGCGCCTTAATATCCATTGCAATATAATCAATAAAAGGAATAACTTTATTCAAAATATCAGGATTACTTCCGTTAGTATCAAGCTTTATTAAAAAACCCATTTCCTTTATTCTTTTACAAAAAGTAATCAATTCTTCACCATTTATTGTTGGCTCTCCACCACAAACAACACAAGCGTCTAATAGTCCCTTTTTTTCTGACAAGAAACGAAAGAAGTCTTTTATTTTAATAGAAGGATGTTTTTTAATTTCTTCAGGCAAAACAAGCTCAGAAGAATAACAAAAAGGACACCTAAAATTACACCCTGAAAGAAAAACCGTGCAAGCGACCCTGCCCGGATAATCTATCAAGGTAACTTTTTGTAATCCTCCGATTCTCATAACTTGAAAACCTTTCTGTCTTTGAATTCTTTTTGTTTTCCTTCGTTCCATTGAGACACTGGTCTTAGATATCCTACGACTCTAGAATAAACTTCTGTCTCTTGATAATTCTTTAATCCTTGATCTTTAGAAAAACAATCATCACATTTCAAAATCATCTTCTCCTCTCCGTCTGGTAGTATGTATTTCAACTGTTTGCCATTCTTTATTTCCTCGCCCTCAATTATTATTTCTTTTTTACAATCGTAACAAAACATAATATTATTTAAATAATGACTTCTTGAACTCTTTTCTGTCTTTGAATTCTTGTTGTTTTCCTTCGTTCCATTGAGACACTGGTCTTAGATATCCTACGACTCTAGAATAAACTTCGCATGGTTGCTCAATTGCACACTTGGGACAATTAAAGTGTTTACCAGCGATATAGCCATGAGTAGGACAAATTGAAAATGTTGGAGTAATGGTGATATATGGCAACCTATTCTTTTCGAATATCTTTCTGACCAACGACTTTACCGCTTCAACATCTGAAAGTTCTTCTCCTATGAAAATATGCTCCACCGTTCCACCAGTATACTTACACTGAATATCATCTTGAAGTTTTATTTCTTCAAAAATATCATCCGTATAATTTACTGGCAACTGAGTTGAATTAGTATAATATGGTATTTTTTTTGTTCCAAGGGCAATAATATCAGGGTAAAGCTTTCTATCTTTTTGAGCAAATCTATATGATGTCGACTCTGCTGGAGTTGCTTCTAAATTATAGATATTATTTGTCTCATTTTGATACTTAACAAGAATACTTCTCATGAAGTCCATTACCTCTATTGTAAAAGTTCTTCCTTTCTTAGATCCAATATCTTCTCCCATAAAATTAAGCAAAGCTTCATTCATTCCACAAATACCAATTGTTGAGAAATGATTAGCAAAATATTGACCTTTCGCTTTTTTAACGCCTGATAAATAGTGTTTAGAATAAGGATAAAGACCTTTTAAGCTAAATTCTTCAATTGTTTTCCTCTTAATCTCTAAGCTTTCTTTTGCAATATCCATCATTTTTTCTAATCTTTCAAAAAACTCTTTTTTAGTTTTAGATAAATATCCTATCCTTGGTAAATTAATTGTAACCACACCAATACTTCCAGTCAAAGATCCAGAACCAAATAATCCTCCTCCTCCTCTATTAGCTAATTGAGTCATGTCAAGCCTTAAGCGACAACACATACTCCTTGCATCTTCTGGTTTCATATCAGAATTAATATAGTTAGCAAAATAATTTATTCCATATTTCGCTGAGGCCTCAAATAATGGATCTAACGCCGGATCATCCCAAGGGAAATCAGGAGTAATGTTTATTGTAGGAATTGGAAAAGAAAATGGTCTTCCACTTTTGTCACCTCTAATCATCGCTGTATAAAAGGCCTTGTCTAACATTTTCATTTCTTCTTCAAATTCAGAATATGTTTCTTTCTGAGGAATTCCTCCAATAATAACACTTTGTTTGGCAAAAGTAGATGCTGGTTTTAAATCTAGCGTAACATTTGTAAAAGGACAGTTTCCCGTAATGAAAACTTTACCATTTCTTCTTGCAATAACTGTCTCGTTTTTTGTTGTAGGACACCATATTATTCCATCATAGCTTACTTTCTTAACTGTTTGAATGTATGTCTCTTTATGTTTTATTAATCTTAATATATATATTAGCTTCTTTCCAATCGTTGGCTTCCTTTCTCTTACAGTAAAACCATATCCAGCATTAACTACAATTGCTTGTAAACCATTCAATAATTCTCCGTCAGTTGTAGCTATTTTGCAATCTTCAGTTCCATCAGCTTTCAAATATGTCTCTAGAAATAATTGTGATTGCCTTTGACTCATATTTAATAAAATATCTGGAATAAAGTGAATATTATCTCTTGTTGTAAACCAGTCATGAATCTTTTTAGAACTACTAGCGTCAAGACGAATTCTTTCAACCTTATCACCTAAAGAAGCGGAGCTATAAGTAGAATATTTTAATTTAAAATAATCTAATAATGAAATGATCTCATCATAATTCTTTTTATTTTTAATTTTTGATTGATAAATATTCACGCGATAACATGATCTGTAATTATTACCTGGTTTTTCTATTGTTCCCTCTGCTATAATCCAAGCCATTAGCTTAATTTGTTCATCAGATATTTTTGTATCTTTCTTATTGTTCTCTCCAGCAATAGGAATAATAAAAGGTGATTTTAATTTAGAAACCTCTTCTATTGATTCTAATACAAAATTATCAGAGTTAAAGGCCTTGCGAACGACTCTGTGCTCTGGAGAGATTAATTGATCTTGAATTCTATTTTTCAGATTATACATTTCTCCCTTGTATTCTCTTTTAAACATCTTTATGACTTTCTTATCTTCAAGTTCTCCCGTTTTCAAGTTAAATGTTTTAATTTCATCTCCCTCCTTAATATCCTCGTGTCCCTTCCATCCGTCAAAAGTCAAGATCTCTGTGTCTTCTGATAAACATTGAAAACCGACCCTTGTAGGAACAGCCATATTATACATGAACTCTTGTATCGCTTGTTCTACTTGAGAATAGCTTAAATTATCATAACGAATAAAAGGAGCTAGAAGAGTGTCAAAATTAGAAAATGAAACTGCACCAGCTGCTTCTCCTTGAAGGGTATACATAAAGTTAACAACTTGACCCAAGGCTGATCTAAAATGCTTAGGTGGAGATGATTCAATTTTACCATTAACACCACCAAAACCCCTTAATAATAAATCGTATAAATCCCAACCGACACAATAACAAGCAAGCGTATCTAGATTGTGCAAATGAATGTCTCCTGATTGATTTGCTTCTCTTACTTCGGAAGGATAAACTTTGTTTAACCAATATTTCTTAACAATATATGAAACGCCATAATGGTTTAATCCTTGCAAAGAAAAAGTCATATTTGAGTTCTCTTGAACTTCCCAATCAAGCTTGTCTAGATAATCATCTACTCTATCGACCGCTTCTTCAGCGATTAATTGTGATTCTCTAATTATTCTTCTCTGTTCTCTATATAATATAAAACCTTTTGCAGCAATTGCTTCACCTTCTAAAATTAAAACCTCTTCCACAATGTCTTGAATCTGTTCAACATTAGGAATTTCATCTTTTTTGAACCTCCTATTAAGAATCTTCATAACAGATTCGGAAATCTGTTGAGTTTTCTTACCATTTCCTTGTTTAGTTGCGGTGATTGCTTTAAAAACAGCATTAAATATCTTCTCTGGTACAAATTCTATAATATCTCCGTTTCTTTTTTTAACTTTGGTGATGTGGTTTTTTGTTGTCATACTAAGTATTTTACCCTCCTAAAATCGTCCTGTCAATTTTGACAAAAGCTAATAAAGTTTTATGATTTCTCAGAGCTAGTTGCAATAACAGTAACCCTAATTTCATCTTTTAATAATTCTCCATCAAACGAAGCACCAAATATTATTTTGGAATTTTGAGAAGATTTTTTCTTTAATAGCTCTGCAATGTCTTTAATTTCTGAAAGTAATACATTCTGATTTCCAGAGGCCACATTAAAAAGTATTCCATTAGCTTTGTCTAAAGAAAGCTTTGTAATGGGAGAATATAGAGCATTATCTATTGCTTTTGCTGCCCTATCTTTTCCTTGAGCCCTACCTATTCCAAAAAAAGCTGCTCCACCATCTTTCAAAACTTCTTTAATGTCAGAGAAATCTAAATTAATTATTCCTGTTCCTGCAATAACATTACTAATACTCTCTACAGCCTCTCTTAAGAAATCATCACACTTCAAAAAAGCACTCTCTACTGATAACTTAGGAGCATTTAAATCAATTAGTTTATCGTTTGGAATAACAACTAATGTATCAACTTTCTTCTTAATCTCTTCTAAGCTATTTAATGCTATTTTACTTCTTTTCTTGCCCTCAAAAGAGAATGGCAGCGTGAAGATTCCCACAGTTAATGTTCCAGATTTTTTCGTAATCTCGGAAACAATAGGGGTTGCTCCAGAGCCAGTACCTCCTCCCAATCCAGCTGTTAAAAAAATAATGTCACTTCCCTTAAGTGAATCTTCGATTCTCTTGTAGCTTTCTTTGGCTGAAAGCTTGCCAATCTCTGGCTTCATTCCTGACCCAAGACCCTTAGTTGTTTTTTCTCCTATTCTTAATTTTATATGAGCGTCTTTTCTATTTAAATCTTGAATATCAGTATTGATGCTTATTAAGTCAACTCCCATAATTTTAGATTTTATTAGCCTATCAATTGTATTTGAGCCAGCACCACCGATTCCGATAACTTTTATTCTTGTTGTTTCCATAATTAAGGTATAAAATTATTAAACATCTTTTTAATTCTTTTAAGTAATTTATTTTCGGGAACAAAGGAACCCTCTTTGTCATTTCTACTTAATAAAACGCCGCAAACGGTTGATAGCGTAGCATCTTTTTCTATTCCTTTAATTTCTTTACAATAACCAATTCTTGCTGGTAATTTAAATTCTTTTTTAGCTAAATCAATAATTCCTGATAGGTTGGATCCGCCTCCGGTTATTATAATCCCTGCAGGAAGAAGACCTTGTTTTGAGACTCTTTTAATTTCTTCTTGAGCAAACTCAAATATTTCACAAACCCTTGCCTCGATAATTTTAACTAATTCTTTTTCAGTAAAGCTTAAATACTCTTTCTTCTTTTTATCTTCTTCTATGTCTTCGTTCTCTAATGGAAAATTAATTTTTTTTGCTTGCCCTGTCTTCTTGAAACAATTACCATATTTCTTTTTTACTTCCTCTGCTACTTCAATCTCTGTTTGAAAGCCAATCGCAATATCATTCGTAATGTTTGCTGATCCAATTGGGAAAACAGACATATTCAAGAGCTTTCCATCTTCGTAAATAATAATACTAGACGATCCAGCACCAATATTAATTAAAGCCACTCCAAGCTCTTTTTGACTAGGAGATAATATTGCATTCGCATCAGCAATTGGACCAGGAACTATGTTTTCTTCAGAAATATCAATACCATCTAATGATTCTATTACCGCTTCGATATCTGCATTAAAAACAGATAAAAGCATCGCCTCCAGCTCAAGCTTAAAACCTTGCATTCCTAAAGGATCTCTTGATTCTTTCTCTCCATCAAGAGTCCATTCTCTCGGAAAAACCTCTAGTATCTTTTTATTGTTAGACTGAAGATTAATCATTTTAACCTCTTCTCTAACCCTAGAAATATCATCTTCTGAGACCTTTTGATCAGCCCTTCCAACTGATATAGAAGCAGAGTTTGGAATTAGTTCTAATTTTGATCCATTAATGTTAACTAAAACATTCTCAATAGGATAAGCGTGCTTTCTTTCAATATTCTCTAGCATCTCATTAATTATCTTTGCTATTTCTGTCGGCTCTTTAATCCTTCCCTTTTGAACGCCATAAGAATCATGAACTTCTAGAAACAAGGCCTCGTTTGTATCTTTATTGATTCCCAGAATCTTTATTGTATCTGTTCCGATATCAATACCTATTGTTGCTTTTACTTTTACCATTTTAATTAATTTTTAGATACTTATCTTGTTTATTAAACATTCTTTTTGCTTTACTTTCATCAGCTTCATGATCATAACCTAGCAAATGAAGAACTCCATGAATGGTAACTTCTTTTAATTCCTTGTTAAAATCATCTCCATTTTTCTTGACTTCTTGAGGACAAATAACAATTTCGTTTATATCTTCTCCAAAAGAAAGAACGTCTGTAGCCTTATTCTTCTTCCTGTATTGATGATTCAATTGTCTTATCTCTTCACTATCAACTATTGCAACAGATAGAGATAATTCTTTTTTCTCTCCTTTCAAAACATTATTAATTGCTTTTCTAATCAAGGATTCATTTACTTCGCTAGAAGAAAGATTAGCTATTTTTATCATATTTTACTAAATTAAAAGATATAATGCAAGAAAAGAGCTTAACTTAGCTCTTCTTTAACGATTTTTGCCACTAGAGAGCCATCAGCTCTGCCCTTCGTCTTGGGAACGACCTCTTTCATAACACTTCCAACATCTTTATGATTCTTTATGATTTCTTTCACTATTTTTCTTATTTCCTCCTCCGTCATTTCTTCTGGCATATAGCCCATTAAAATATCAATTTCTGCTTTTTCTTTTGCTACTAAATCAGCCCTTCCTCCTTTCTCGAAACTTTCCACACTATCTCTTCTTTTCTTTATTTCAGAGAAAATCACTGCCTCTAATTCTTCATCATTCAATTTTGGATCCTCAGATGTCCCCCTTCTTTCTATCTCCTTATTTAAAACAGCAGAAATAACCATTCTTAAAACAGAAATGTTCGGTTCTTTTTTTTGTTTTAACGCAATTGACAAATCTTCTTTGATTCTTTCAATTATCATAATTTTCCAAGTTTTTTTGCTTTATCAAATTCTTTTTTCTTTTCGATTCTAATTAAGGCTCCTCTTTTTTCTAGATTCTTACTTTTTGGCTTTTCAGTAAATCTTCTTTTTCTTGCCTCAATCAAAACACCGCTTTTTTGAACTGCTTTCGTAAAGCGATAAACCAAAGATTGTGAATTCTCTCTTGTTTGTTTCTGAATTTTCATAATATTAATTTTCCTTTAGTATTTTTTTTAATTCTTTTACGATATCTTCTTGTCTTACTTCGACCTGTTTACTTGTCTTCATGCTTCTGATCAATATTGTTCCATTTATTGCTTCTTTTTGACCAAGAATAATTACTGCTTTCACTCCCAATCTACTAGCTTTTCCTAATTGGTCTTTTAATCCATTCTTACCAAAGCTTTCTCCGATCATTAATCCAGCTTTTCTTAATTCTTCTAGAATTGGCAAGCTTCTCTTTTTAGCAAGAGGGCCAATTTGAGTAAAGAATGTATCCGGAACCTCTCTAAGTATTGGCCTGCTTTTTACTTGCTTCATTTCATTAATAATTCTTTCTATTCCAGCAGCTGCTCCACAAGCACTAATCTCTCCACCTCCTAATACTTTTGCTAGATTATCATATCTTCCTCCTCCTGCCAAGACCACCCCACTTATTGTTGATTCTATTTCAAAAACATTTCTAGTATAATAATCTAATCCACGAACAAGCTTGCTTTCTAATGAGTATGGTATTTTTAATTCATCTAAGTATTCTAAAGTATCTTTAAGATGTTTTTTACACTCTTCACAAAGATAATCAACGCTTTGAGGAGCCTCCAACAATACTTGCTGACATTTTTCATTTTTACAATCCAACACTCTTAAGGGATTAGTTTTTATCCTCTTCTCACAATCACTACACAGCGAAGACTTGTTACTTCTTAAATATTTTATTAAATCTTTTCTATATGTTGGCCTACACTTATCATCACCAATTGAGTTTATTTTAACTATTACATCTTTAAGTCCTAAATCTTGAAGGATCTTGTACATTATTAATATTGATTGAACATCAACAATAGGATCGCTTTCTCCAATTATCTCTATTCCAAATTGATGGAATTGTCTAAATCTTCCTGCTTGTGGTTTTTCATATCTAAAGAATGGTCCAAAATACCATAATCTTACAGGCTGAGGAAGAGAAAGAAAACCATTCTCAATATATGCTCTCATTATCGGAGCAGTTCCTTCTGGCCTCAAAGCTAAATGATCCTTCCCTTTTGTCTTAAGAGTGAACATCTCTTTCTCTACAATATCTGTACTTTCTCCAATACTTCTTACAAAAAGATTAAAGTCTTCTAATATCGGCGTGTCTATTTTTTCAAAATCATAAAAACTAACAATATTCTTTACTATGTTATAAATCTTATCATGATATGCTTGGCTTTGAGGCAAGATATCATGCATTCCCGTTGGACTTTGAAACTTTGGTTTTGACATATTTTTAATTTGTTGACATTGTTTTCATTATTACTTCTATTGGAGAAAATCTAAACATCATTCTTCCTGTAATGTTTTCCCTAGGAACAGCGCCCCACTTTCTTGAGTCAGATGAATAATTTCTATTATCCCCCATAACAAAATATTCATTTTCACCTAAAATTAATGCTTCTATATTAATACTGTTTGTCCATTTATTAAGATCATCTTCTGACATATAAAGGCTTTCATTAATTTTAAACAATTCTTCATCCTTTGTTATATAAATAACACCATCGCTTATTTCAATCTTCTCTCCAGGCAAACCAATTATTCTTTTGATGTACTTATTGGCTGGGTTCAAAGGATATTTAAAAACAATGACTTCTCCTCTCTGAGGGTCTTTTAACTTATAAGATAACTCATCAATTATTAAGTAATCTCCTGAACGATAGTTTGGCTCCATTGATGATCCCTTAACTATAAATGGTTGAAACAAGAATGTTCTTATGGGGACAACAATTAATAATGCTATAATTAGTATCTTTAACGAGTCCACTAAAAAATCTAATACTTCTTGTAATTTCATAAGTTGATTATACAAGAAAAGAAGCAATTAGACAAGTGCTCAAAAATTGAATATAATGATCATATGAAGTTAATTATTGGGCTTGGAAACTATGGAGAAAAATACGAAAAAACTAGACATAATTATGGTTTTCTCGTAATTGATGAATTTGCTAGGCAAAATAATTTTCCTGAATTTAAACTGTCCCTTTTTTCTCTTTTATCAATTAATGGCGATGTAATCTTAATTAAACCTCAGACGTATATGAATAATTCTGGAAAAGCAGTAAGGGCGGTAGTCGATTATTATAAAATAAATCTAGAAGATATTATTGTTGTTCATGATGATGCTGATATAGATTTAGGCACCATAAAAGAAGCCGAAAATAAAGGTCCCGCAGGACACAATGGAATTAAGTCGATAATTGAATCTCTGGGAACAAAGAACTTTAAGAGATTAAGAATGGGAATCAATAACTCATTCAACTTGCCTCTCGAAGAAATCGTTCTAAAGAATTTTAGTAAAGATGAAGAATTCATTATCTTAGAAAAAATTGATGAAGCATGCTCCATTCTAAAGAATTATTTGCCTTCGCAACCTAAAGATGCTAATAATTAAAACATGAAAAACTTGATAATTGTTGAAAGTCCAACAAAAGCCAATACTATTAAGAAGTTCTTAAACAAGGATAACAATGTCTTGTCTTCTTATGGCCATATTAGGGACTTGCCAAAAAGCAAGATTGGAATTGACACGGATAATGATTTTGAAATTAGTTATGTAATTCCAACTAAAGCAAGGAAGAATTTTAATATATTGAAAAAAGCATCTGAGAATAGTGAAAATATTTTTATAGCAACTGATCCCGATCGTGAAGGAGAGGCAATTGCTTGGCATTTAGTTGAAGCTCTCGATATTAAGAAATACAAAAGAATAACCTTCCACGAGATCACAAAAACAGCAATAGAAGAAGCACTAAATAATCCAGGAGAGATTGATATTAATTTGGTAAATGCGCAACAAGCAAGAAGAGCGCTAGATAGAATTGTTGGCTACAAGCTATCTCCTTTCTTATGGAAAAAAATAATGAGAGGATTATCAGCTGGTAGAGTTCAATCAGTTACATTAAAGCTAATTGTTGATAGAGAAAAAGAAATAAATAATTTCAAACCAGAAGAATATTGGAGTATTGTTGTAAACTTAAAAAAAGATAAAGAATTTGAAGCTATTCTAAGGGCTCCTAAAATGAGTATCAAAAAAGAAAAAGATGCTTTAGAAATAGTAAGAGAATTAGAATCTTCTTCGTATAAGATAAAATCAATTGAAAAGAAACAAACAAGAAAGTCTCCCCTTCCTCCATTAATCACATCTACACTACAACAAGAAGCAGCAAAAAAATTTGGGTATTCTTCAAAAAAAACAATGAAGCTTGCTCAAGAACTTTATGAAAAAGGTTTAATTACTTACCACAGAACTGACTCTTTGAATCTTTCTATAGACGCTCTAAGAATGGCAGAAAACTATATAATTAATGAGCTTGGGGTAAATTATTATAATCAAAGATTCTTTAAAACAAAGAAAAGAGCACAAGAAGCACACGAAGCGATTAGACCAACTTCTATAGAAAAAAAAGAAGACTCAAAAATATATAATTTGATTTTCAATAGATTCATTGCTTCTCAAATGAAAGAGGCTCTTTTTGATTCGGTTAAAATAGAAATTGAAACAGATAAAGGAAGGTCGTTACAGTCAAATGGTTCAACTTTAAAATTTGATGGATTCCTTAGAGTTTATCCAATGAAGTTTGAAGAAAAGGAACTGCCTAGGCTGAATGAAAATGACCAATTAAATTTCATCAACGTTGTACATCAACAACACTTTACAAAACCACCCGCTAGATATAATGAAGCAGGCTTAATTAAAGTTCTAGAAGAGAATGAAATTGGCAGGCCATCAACATATGCTCCAATCATCTCTACAATACAATTAAGAAACTACGTTGAAAAAAACCAAGATAGAAGATTCGTACCAACAGAAATTGGAATTAATGTAAATGAAATGCTTTCAAGTAATTTTCCTGAAATCGTAGATGTTAAATTTACAGCCAAAATGGAAAACAACTTAGATGAAGTTGCTCTAGGAAAAGAAAATTGGAAAGAATTACTAAAGAAATTTTACGTTCCCTTCAATCAAAATCTAGAAAGTAAATATACGGATGTTGAAAGGAAAACCCCTGAGCCAGTAATGACTGACGAACTGTGCCCCAAGTGTGGAAAGCAAATGATGATTAAAATAGGAAGATTTGGAAAGTTTTTAGCTTGCTCTGGTTTTCCAGAATGTAAAACAACTAAAACAATTAATGACGAAACAAAAAAGACTGGAGTAAAATGCCCCCAGTGCGATCAAGCAGAACTAATTCAAAAAAAATCAAAAAGAGGAAAAATATTCTATGGTTGCCCCAATTGGCCAGATTGTGATTTCGCTCTTTGGGATAAGCCAACAGGAAACATTTGTCCAAAATGCAATTCTCTAATGGTGGAAAAAGGGGAAAAAGAAAAATGCTCAAACAAAAACTGTGCGTAAATTATTTCCTTAAATTCTTAAGCCATTGATTAATCTCATCTATAGAGTTAAAATCAAAACTTAAACGAATAGAACTCTTCTTCTTTTCTATTTTGATGTTCTCTAAATTCAATACTTGTTTTACTTTTCTTTCTAAGAATTCATCTACTCCACTATCAACGGGCTTCTTAACTTCTGTTTTTTTTGCCATTGCTCCTGCATTCCTTTCTTTTACTCTTCTCTCTGTTTCTCTCACAGAATAACCATTAGAGATAATTTCATCTAAAAGCTCTTTAATTAACTTGGCTTCTTTTGCTCCTAGTAATGCTCTAGCATGACCTTCTGAGATTACGCCACTCTTAAGGACTCCCTTAACCTCTTCTGGTAAGGATAAGATTCTTAAGCTGTTTGTCACAACCTCTCTACTTAATCCTGATAACTTAGCGATTTCTTTATCTAATAATCCAAACTCTCTTTTAAGTCTATCAAAAGCTTCTGCCTTATCTATTGGATTAAGATTTTTTCTTTGAACATTCTCAATCAAAGCAATCTCTAATTTTTCTTTATTTGTTTGTTCTTTAATTATTGCAGGAATTTGTTTTAGTCCTAATATTTTTGATGCTCTCCATCTTCTTTCTCCAGCAACAATCTGATACTCACAAACAATGCCTTTTTCATTCTTTTTCTCTATTTTATTAACTATTATAGGCTGAATCATTCCATATTTTTTAATAGAATCTGCTAGTGAATGAAGAGCCTCTTCGTTGAATTCTTTTCTTGGCTGATAAGGATTTGGCTTTATTTTTTCTGTTTCAATCCAAAAGATAAAGTCTTTTCTTACTTTTTCCTCACTTACTGATGAATCCTTTTTGGGTATTAATGATTCTATTCCTTTTCCTATCATTGTTTTGATATTATTTCACGTGCTAATTCTCTAAAAGCATGAACGCCTTTTGAGTTTGGAGAATGTCTTAATATTGTCTTTCCAGTTGATGGCGACTCTGACAAAGAAACAACTCTAGGAATAACTGTTTCAAAAACATATCCTGGAAAGTTTCTTCTTAAATCTCTTGCTATTTTCTGACTTACCATATTCTTCTTATTATACATTGTTAAAACAGCTCCTAATATCTTAATATTTCTTTCCATGTTTTCGTTAATCAATTTAACATTATACAACAATTGATCTAGTCCTTCCATAGCAAGATATTCTGATTGAACAGGAATCATTACTTCATCAGAAGCAATTAAGGCATTAAGAGTTAGAAGTCCTAAGCTTGGAGGACAATCAATTAAAACAAAGTCATAATCATCCTTAACTACATCGATTACTTCTTTTAATTTAAACTCCCTATTCTTCATATTCACAAGTTCGATATTTGCCCCTGCTAAATTGTATGATGTTGGCATAATATCATATGCTAAAAATGGAGTATTCTTAATAATGTCTTTTGGCATTACTTGACCTAAAAGAGCTTCATATAAAGAGACTGAAAGCTCTCTTGGCTTTATTCCTAAAGAGAATGTTGCATTTGCTTGAGGATCAAAATCAACTAACAAAACCTTTTTTCCAAAAGCTGTCAAAAAAACTGGCAAATTAACAGATATTGCAGTTTTTCCTACTCCTCCCTTTTGATTAGCAATGGCAATTACACGGGTCATTGTTTTAATTTTATCACACCGCTTTTAATTTTACAAACTTTATGATAAGTATAGTTATATGCCGAAGTGGCGGAATTGGCAGACGCGTGGCACTCAAAATGCTATGGGAGTAATCCCGTGAGAGTTCAAGTCTCTCCTTCGGCACTAAATTACTTTTTCTCCTGGTAAGGTATTCTCAAGAACCTTTCTTCCTGGATAAATTAATGTTCCTATGCCTGTTTTTACATTATCAGCAATGATTGCTCCGAGCTTTGTTTTATCTGTATCAATTAATTTTTCTTTTACCTTGACTTTAATGGTTGAGTCATCATGCCTTAAGTTGGCTGTTATTGTACCTGCTCCCAAATTACAATTTTCTCCAATGATTGAGTCGCCAACATATGAAAGGTGACTTATATTCGTCCCACTACCAATAATCGAATTTTTAATTTCCACACTAGCTCCAATTCTACAATTATTTTCAATCACTGAACCATCTCTAATATAGCAATTAGGCCCGATTATACAATTTTCTCCGATATAAACTTTCCCTTCGATATATGATCCTGATTTAATTATTGTTTTTTTCTTAATTACTGCCTCTTTTGATACACTAGCTCCTTCTTCTTTTTCAAATTCTTTTTCTTTTTTTTCTTTTGAAAACAAATAAGAAAAAGCATTTAATGTGTCCCATGGATAAGAATTGGGAAACCAATGATCAGCCTCATAAACACCTATCTTTTCTTGTTCATTATATTTTTTAATACAATCTGTGAATTCATATTCACCCCTTAAGGATTTTTCTATCTCTATGTTAAGAATTTCCTTAGACAGGTAATAAAGTCCAGTATTCACTAAGCTGGAAACCGGTTCAGATGGTTTTTCAACTATGCATTTTAAGTAATTATTTTCTTTAACAATTACGCCAAAAGAACTTGGATTCTTGTGCTCTCTAACAAGTATACCAGGGCTCTTTATTTTTTTGATATCATCTTTAAAATAAAAATCGTCACCATTCAAAAGAATAAAATCACCTCTTACTAATTCTTTTGCAACCTTAACTGCTGAAGCAGTTCCCGCAATTTCCTTATCTTCGACATAAGTTATTTTAATTCCTTCAAAGCTGTTGCCTATTTTATCAATTATCATTTCCTTCTTATAGCCCACAACAAGAATTACTTCATCAACAATTCCTTTAAGTTCGCTTAAATTATGTTCTATAATGCTTTTATTAAACAAACTAAACAATGGCTTTGGCTTATTGTCTGAAAATGGTGAAAATCTTATTCCGCTTCCTGCTGCTAGAATTATTGCTTGCATATTTTTAATATTATTTGCGCTACTTTTTCTGAATCATGAACTATGCCATTTTCTCCAAGCAAATCACTACCTATATATCTATTGTCTTGTGGCAAAGAAGAAAAGTCAACCATTTCTAAAAATTGTGGGTTTTCTTTTCTATAATCATCAACCATTTCTTTACTTGCCATATTATTATTGTAAATTATATAATCAAGCTTTGAATTAAGACAGTTTTCTATCTCCCAAACAAAATCTTTAACACTAAAATTATTTGATTCTCCATTTTTTGTCATTAGGTTGGCGATATAAACCTTTTTTGCTTTGCTGTTTTTAATTGCATTAATCATTCCGTCAACTAATAATACCTGCATTAAAGAAGAAAAAATGTCCCCCGGTCCAATAATTATTATATCAGCATTTTTAATTCTTCTTAATGTTTGCGGACATGCTCCAACTGGTGGATTTAAAAACAACTTCTTAATTTTTAAATTAGGATTATGCTTAGGAACATCAATATTTGCTTCGCCCACAATCTCTTCACCATTTTCTAATATGGCCACCAAGTCGGACTTAGATATTGTTGATGGCAATATCTTATGGTTTCCAATTAAACAACTGTTCATTCTTTCAAATATTCCTCTATATTTTTTATTCTTTAAATATGATGCAGCAAAAAATAAATTACCTAAATTATGACTAGACAACTCTCCTTCCGGAAAACGGAAATCTAATAATTTCTTTTCTTCTTCTGGTAAATTACAAAGCTCCAAAAAGGCCCTTCTCACATCTCCAGGAGAAATAATATCATATTCTTTTCTTAATTTTCCTGAAGACCCTCCAGAATCAAGAACGGCGCTCACAACTGTCAAATTAACATTTTTATTCTTAAGTCCTCTTAAGACAACTTTAGGCATAGCATTGCCACCCCCAATACAAACTATATTCTTATTTGAAAAAAAGTTAAATTTCATCTTCATATGTTGGCCTTTCTTCTTTATAGAAAACGCCTAAAGGAATCTTGCTTTCATTAATATAGTCCCACTCATTAATTAATTTTTCATTTCTTGGTGCTTCATAAACTCTTTCGTTATAAAACTTAAACGTATCAAAAAATGATGGGCATGGCTGAAGTATTTCAACAAAAGAGAATCCCTTGTGGTTAACTGCTTCAATAATCATATCTTTTGTATAATCAATTTTAGAAGAATATGTTCTACCAATAAAAGATGCTTTTGATGCCTTCATTAGCCCTAGCGGATTCAATGGTTCTTCAATTGATCCATAAGGAGTTGATTTACTTTTAAATCCCTTAGGAGAAGCTGCTGTGTATTGCCCTGTTGTTAAAGCAAACAATCTATTATTGTGCATAATTACAGTAATGTCTGTATTCTTTTTAGCTGCATGGATTAAATGAGATATTCCTTCATTTAATGAACCTCCGTCTCCCGTAAAAACAATTACTTTAAGCTTGGGATTAGCCATTTTAACTCCCGAAGCAGTAGGAATTGGTCTCCCATGAAGAGAATTTAAACTGCTAACATCTAAATAATCAACTATTTTAGAATTACATCCAATATCAGAGACCAAAACAACATTTTTTTGTCCCAACTCTTTTATGACTCTTTTCATTGATTCTAGGACTCCAAAGTTTCCACAACCTGGACACCATGTATTTTCTATTTTCATAATTTCTTTAATTTTAATTCTAAGTCCTCAGGAGTAAATGGCCTCATATCATATTTTAATATTTGCTTATCAACTTTTATTCCATGTTGAGATAAAAGAACTGCTAGTTGCCCTGTTGCATTACATTCCACTGAAATTAATTTATTCACCCCCTTTAGGGCTTTTTTCATTTGATTAACAGGGAATGGTTGCAAGAATAATATTTGAATAACTTTTAATCCTAATGTCTCTGCAGTTTCTTTAACTGCTCCCTTTGTTGACCCCCAACAAACTATTGCCTTGTCTGACTTTTTATTCCCATAAACTTTGATTGCTTCTATCTTGTCTAATTCCTTCTCCATCTCTTTAAATTTTCTCAATCTTTTGTCTTGCATAGCGACAATTGACTGCTCATCTTCAACTGTATATCCAAATTCGTTATGCTCATAGCTAGTTGATTTAACAATTGCTTGACCAGGATAGGCCAATGGAGAAATTCCATTTTTTACTATCTCATATCTTTTGTAATCTCTTTTCTTCTTCCACAATAACTCTGTTTCTTTCTTAATCTTTTTAGGATAGAATTCATAAGTACTTTCAGATAATTCTTTATCTGCCAAAAGGATCGCTGGTGTTTGATACTTCCAAGCAAGATTTAAAAGGGTTCCTGATAAGCCGTATGCTTCATTAGCATCTCCTGGAGAAGCAACAAACCTTGTCATATCTCCGTGGCCAGAATTGATTGTGAAAAGAAGGTCTGCTTGAGCACTATAAGTTGGAACTCCTGATGCAGGGCCAGCCCTTTGACTATTAACTACTAGAATAGGAATTTCTGCTATAGCGGCAAAACTAATTGCCTCTGTCATCAAAGCAAAACCGCCTCCAGAAGTTCCTGTCATTGAACGTTTTCCTGCGTAAGCGCTACCAATAATTGATTGGATAGCACTTATTTCATTCTCTGCCTGAGTGGTTATAGTTTTTCTTTTTTCTGCCAAATAATGAAGAATGCTTGTTGCTGGTGTCATTGGATATGCTGAATAAATATCAAGTCCTGCATCAATCGCTCCTAAAGCAATAGCAACATTACCTATTAAAAGTGGATTTACTGCATCTTTTAATTTTTCTATCTTAAATAGCTCTTCTGTTTCATTATATGCCTTTTTTGCTATCTCTATATTTTTATCAATATCTCTTGATATTTCTTTTTTTAATACGCTTAATAATATTTTCCAATCAACTCCAATCATTCTTGAAAAAATAGCAATCATTGCAATGTTCCCCATTATCCTACTACCACCTAACTCTTTAACAATCTCACAAGATTTTTCTCCTGAAATAATAACTCCTCCTTTATTAAGAAAGCTCTTATGTTTTTCAACTGTTTTATTATCAAGAGCAAGAATAAAGTCCGATGTTTTCCTGTGAGTCAAACATTCTTTTTGAGATGCTCTTATTTGAGAAAAATTATGACCACCTTTAATTAGTGATTGATAATCTTCGTGAATAAAAACACTGTAGCCCATTTGGTTAAAAATCTTTGCAATAATTAAGCCGGCTTTTCTTGATCCTTGCCCTGCTTCTCCTCCTACTAAAATTGAGTAATCTTTTTCCATATATATTTTTTTATTTTATTCAACGGTTACGCTTTTGGCTAAATTTCTTGGTCTGTCTATATCTCTTTTTAATGACTTCGCGAAATAATAAGCAAATAAATGTAACGGTATTACTGACAATAACGGTGTTAACATTTCAAGTGTTTTGGGGATATAGATTACATCATCAACTATTTTTTTAATTTCTTCATTGCCTTCTGTGGCAATAGCGATAACAAGCCCTTTTCTTGCTTTGATTTCTTCTATATTAGATATCATTTTATCATAAACTGAATCACTTGGACAAATTGCTATTGTCGGAAAGGACTCTTCTACTAAAGCTAATGGACCATGTTTCAATTCTCCCCCAGCAACACCTTCAGCGTGAACGTATGAAATTTCTTTTAACTTTAATGCTCCCTCTAAGGCAATAGGATAATTATACTTTCTTCCAATAAACCAAAAGTTTTTGTATTCCTTGTATTTTTGGGCTATTTTTTCAATCTCCTCTTTTTGCTTTAATATTTTCTTTGCTAATTCCGGTATTCTTTTTAATTCATCAATAATTCTTTTTCCCATCACCATAGACATATTTCTTTGCCTTCCTAAATATATTGTAACTAAGACCAAAACTGTTAATTGTCCTAAAAATGCTTTTGTTGAAGCAACTGAAATCTCTGGGCCAGAGCGGGTATATACTCCTGCGTCTGTTTCTCTAGCTTGAGAAGAACCAACAACATTAGTAATTCCCAACGTCAGAGCACCCTTTTCTTTCATTTCTTTTAAACAAGATAATGTATCTGCAGTTTCTCCTGATTGAGAAACAAACAATATTCCCCCGTCTTTTTTAATAATTGGTTTTTTGTATCTAAATTCTGAACCAAAATCAACTTCAACAGGAATGTCTGCATATTCTTCAATCATATATTTCCCAACCCTGCAAGCATAATATGCTGTTCCACAACCGACTAAAGATAAACTATTAATTTCTCTTAGCTTATTTTCTACCCCCTCAAGTCCACCCAACTTAACCATTCCCATATCATCTAAAAGCCTGCCTCTCATTGCATCTTCGATGACATTCGGCTCTTCCATTATTTCTTTAAGCATAAAATGTTCATGACCATCTTTTTCTGCTAGCTCAATATCCCAATCGATTATTTGTATGTCTTTTTTTGACTCTTTTTCTTCTTTATAAATACGAATATTATTAACTTCAAGAACAGCTATTTCCCCATCATCTAAATTGATGATTTGTCTAGTTCTAGAAATTATTGCTGATGGGTCTGATGCGACTAAAAATTCATTATCACCTACTCCAATTATTAAAGGAGAAGACATTCTTGCTACTACAATCTTATCGGGCTCTTTTACAGAAGCCACCACAAGTCCATAAGTTCCCCTAATATCATCTAGCGCTCTTTTAACGGCATTCTCTAAATTGTCTTTGTAATACTTCTCAATTAAATGGGCTATTACTTCTGTGTCAGTTTCTGAGCTAAATTTGTGTCCCTCTTTAATTAGTTTTTCTTTTAATTCTTTGTAATTTTCAACAATCCCATTATGAACAACAAAAATCTCCTCCTTACAATCACAATGAGGGTGAGCATTTTCTTCGTTAACCAGTCCAGTTGTTGCCCACCTATTGTGAGCTATGCAAACACTACCTTTGAAGTTCTTGTTTAAAAAATCTTGCTCTGTCTTTTCAATCTTGCCCACTCTTTTAAACAGATGATGCTTATCTTTTTCAATAAAGCATATTCCATAACTATCATAACCTCTATACTCAAGACGCTTAAGCCCAGAAAGCACAATATTAGAAGCATCTTGTTTTCCAATGTATCCTACTATTCCGCACATAATACTATATTTATTAATCTTTTAGGAACATAAACTATGTCTTCAATTTCCTTATCGTCTATCCATTTTTTAATCTTTTCTCTTTTCTTAACTTCCTCAATTAATTCTTCTTTTGATATGTTACTATTAAAGACATCTTTATCTCTAAGCTTTCCATTAACTTGAATCATTAAAGAAAATTCTTCGTCTTCTACTAAATTAACATTGGGCCATTGCTGTTTTAAAATACTTTCTTTATTGCCCAATCTTTCCCATAATTCTTCTGAAAAATGAGGAGCAAAAACAGAAAAAACTATTAATATTTTTTCCATTTCTTTTTTTCCTAAGTCGTGCCTTGAAACAAAATCAATAAACTCCATTAAAAAAGCAATTGGTGTGTTGAATTTCATTTTCTCTAATTCATTCTCGATCCTATTAATCATCTTGTCTACATAAATTACAACCTCAGGAGAACTTTCTTCTTTAACTTCTATCCCCCAAAGCTTATTTAAAAATCTATTAACTCCTTTCAGTCCCTGCTCATTCCATTGAATTGCTTGCTCAAATGGACCCATAAACATTTCATATATCCTTAGCGTATCTGCTCCATAGTTTTTAATAACTTCATCAGGAGAAACAACATTTCCTTTTGACTTGCTCATTTTTTGACCATCATAAGCTAAAACTAAACCAATATTTCTCAACTTATAAAATGGTTCTTTTGTTGACGCATAACCAATATTAAACAAAAACTTATGCCAAAAACGAGCGTACAGTAAATGTAATACTGCATGCTCAGCTCCTCCAACATATAGATCAACTGGCAACCACTTTTCCTCTAATTCTTTACCAACAAAACTATCATCATTTTTATTATCTAAATATCTAAAATAATACCAGCAAGAACCAGCCCATTGGGGCATTGTATTTGTTTCTCTCTTGGCATTGCCTCCGCACTTAGGGCAAGTAACATTAACCCAAGATTCAATTCCTGCTAATGGAGAATCTCCTGTTCCTGTTGGTTCATATTTTTCTACCTCAGGCAGCTCGAGTGGTAAATTTGTTTCTACTACAGGTCCGCACTTAGAGCAGTTTATTATCGGTATTGGTTCGCCCCAATATCTTTGTCTAGAAAAAAGCCAATCTCTTAATTTGTAATTTATCTTCTTTGTTGCTCCTAGGTGTTTCCCTATTTCTTCTTTTGCTTTTTCTGAAGTTAATCCATTAAATTGAGAAGAATTAATTAATATATCATCTTTTACAACTTCAGTAATTTCTAAATTATATTTCTTAGCAAAATCATAATCTCTTTCGTCATGTGCTGGAACAGCCATAATTGCTCCTGTTCCATAATTAGACAAAACATAATCAGCAATAAAAACAGGAACTTCTTTACCGTTAATAGGGTTTATTGCTTTAATGCCCTTTAACTCAACTCCCGTCTTGTCTTTTACTTCAGCAATTCTTTCTCTTTCGCTTTTGTTTTTTGCTTTTTCTATATATCCACTAACCTCATCTTTATTCTCAAAATTAATCTCATCAACTAATGGATGTTCAGGGGACAAAACAAGATAAGTGCAACCAAATAAAGTATCAATCCTTGTTGTAAAAACAGAAACTAACTTATCTTCAATTTTAAAATCAAACTCAAATCCCTCGCTTTTGCCAATCCAATTCTTCTGCATTTCTTTAATCTTGTCAGGCCAATCAATATCATCTAGTCCGTCTAATAATTGCTCCGCATAATCGGTAATTTTCAAGACCCACTGATCAATATCTTTCTTTGTGGTTAATGTTCCACATCTTTCACATTTCCCATCAACAACTTCTTCGTTTGCTAATCCAGTTTTACAAGATGGACACCAATTAATAGGAAGCATCTTTTTGTAAGCCAATCCATTTTCAAAAAGCTTAACAAATATCCATTGAGTCCATTTGTAATAATCTTTATCGGTTGTATTAATTTCTCTGTCCCAATCATAACTAAGCCCGGCATCCATCATCTGTCTTTTAATATTGTCTATATTCTTCTTAGTTGTTATCTTAGGATGAATACCATGCTTAATAGCATAGTTTTCTGCTGGAAGACCAAAAGCATCCCAACCCATAGGATGCAACACATTAAAACCTTTTAATCTTTTGTATCTTGAATAAATATCAGTAGCTACATAGCCCTTTAAGTGGCCAACATGAATACCTTCTCCTGATGGATAAGGAAACATGTCTAAAACATATAGCTTTGGCTTATCTAAATTAGTATCTGTTTTGTAGCAATTATTATTTTCCCAATAATCTTGCCACTTCTTTTCAATTTTATTAAAGTCGTATTTCATAAAAGAAGTAATGTTGATAAAATTCCCAAAACAATTGATATAACTATTCCTGTCCACCACCACAAATCAACATTTATTCTCTTGCCACCCAATAATTTCTCCGCGATTGGTTTAAAATACCTAAAAAAGAAAGAGATTGAATATCCCACAGCAAGACCAAACAAGAATGCTCTTAATATGTTTAATATATATTTTATATCTATATCTATCATAAATGTTTTTGTTTTAAGGATATACCATTATCTTTAATTATAGATCATGACTTCATCCCTAAGTATGTTTTTCTTAATTAAAGGATTTATAGATTTAAAAGTTATCAAATCTATTCTTCTTTTTACTTTCTTCTCTATATCCATCTCTAGACCAATCAAATCAAGCAACGTTTTACCTTTTTCAAGCTCAACTAGCATATCTATATCACTATTCTTATTACTTTCACCGCGAGCAAAAGAGCCAAAAACAGATGCTTTTTTAACTTGGTGCTTTTCAAAAATTGGTATTATTTCTAATTGTATTTTTCTTACCTCTTTATTCATTATAATTATTATAACAAAAATCAATGCAAAAAGAAATACCCATATCCCAAAAAGGTTCTTAGCGTTAATCGTAGTTTTATCAATTATTTCCTTCCTTGATACACCCTTAATTACAAGAAAAGAAGGGATAAGACGATGCAAAGTGGTAAAACAATTAAGCAAGTCAATGTACTTAAATTAGAAGAAAAGGTATATATGGAGGAGTGTAGAAATACAGAGCAAAGTGGTAAAGGAAGAATTGGACTGAATAGCAAGACAGATAAAGGGCATCTCACCATTAGAAACAAATAGTCCTTGCATTAAAATAATAAAAGAGAAGGAAAAAGCCCAAGGGTAAAAGATTAATCAATGCTTCATATTAATTATCTATCTTAAGAATACCCCCCCCTTGTTATATGTCAATGAATCTTTTAAAAGAAATTAGATAATTGCATCTTATTGATCAAGCAGGACAACAATATATTCAATAGGCACCAATGCCTATTCTTTATTCTAAATACAATAATTAATAATCAATTTTAAAAAGATTCTTAGCGTTAATCGTAGTTTTATCAATTATTTCCTTCCTTGATACACCCTTAATTCTTGATATTTCATCAATAATTAAATCTATTGAAAAAGGACAGTTCCTTTCTTCAAAATTAGGTGGAGACAAGTATGGACAATCTGTTTCCAGCAGCATTCTTTCTAAAGGAATTGCCTTGATTGAGTCCTTTAAGTCAACTTTAAAGATAATCCCATTAATTCCAAAATAGTAGCCCAGCTTTAATAACTTTTCTGCATTTTCCTTTGTTCCCGTAAAGCAATGAACTACTCCAGGAATGTTCTTTCTAGATAGTATTTCAATTAAATCATCAAAAGCACTCCTACAATGAATAATTATTGGTAGGTTAACTTCCTTAGCCAAATCCAATTGTTTTTCAAGTACTTCTTTTTGCTTACTAATATATTCTTCTTTTCTTGCCGTTCCTTTTGGCTTATACCAATAATCGAGACCTGCTTCTCCTATCGCAACCACACCATTATTCTCCGATAACTTCTTATAATAATCATAATCAAAATTATCTTCTTTTTTTTCTATTTCCCCTTTAATTTTTAACTTTGATTCTACATTCAATGGATGAAGACCGACTGAAGCATAAACACCATGCCTTGATAAAGAAACGCATTCTCTTGAACTTTCCTTATTTGTTCCAATATTAATTATTTGATAATTACTTTTGATTAATTTATCAATTAATTCCTCTCTATCATTATTAAATTCAATAAAGTTAAGATGTGCGTGGGTGTCAATTATCATATCCTTGGGAACAATGGCTCTGCTTTTAGTGTTTTAATTTGCTCTTCCATTTTGTCTGCGGTCTCAGGCAAGAATGGCTTTAACATTCGAGATACGTTCTTTAGTGAATATATAATATTAGAAAAAATAATCTTGTTTTCATTTTCATCATCAACGGTCCATGGCTTCTTTTCCTCAATATATTTATCGCAAAAAGAAACTATCTCCCAAATTTCACTAAGGGACTCATTGAATTGTATAAAATTATCTTTGAGCTTATCTTCTACTTCTTGAACCTTGTTAAGGAATCTCACTTCTGGCTCTCTATCAAAAACAATATTTTTCTTATTTATCATTGCAATCGTTCTTGATAATAAATTACCTATTCCTCCAGCTAGATCAGAGTTATATCTTTTTTCAAACTTTTCAAAAGTAAAATCTCCATCTCCCAGCGCTGGGATTTCTCTTAGTAGAAAATATCTTACAGCATCAATTCCATATTTTTCTACCAACTCAGATGAATTAATGACATTGCCTAAGCTTTTTGACATTTTTTGACTATCAACTGTGATATAGCCGTGAACAAATAATGTCTTAGGAAGGGTAATCCCTGCTGAAAGTAACATTGCAAGCCAATAAACAGAGTGGAACCTATTTATTCCCTTTCCTATTACGTGTATTTTAAAATCATTATTCTGCCAAAACTCTAAAAACTTCGATTCGTCATTACTACCATATCCCAAAGCATTAATATAGTTTGACAAGGCATCAAACCAAACCCACATTTTTTGAGAACTATCCTGAGGAACATCTATCCCCCAGCCCCTTGCTCTTTCGCTTGTTCTTGATATGCAAAAGTCCTGTAACCCAGAATTAATGAAACTAAGTATTTCATTTTTTCTTGATTGAGGTATAATTTTAACCTCATCTTTTTCAATTAATTCTTTTATTTTGTCTTGATGATCAGACAATTTAAAAAAGTAGTTCTCTTCTTCAATTAATTCTGGCGCCACCTTATGGTCAGGACATAATCCATCAACAAGCTCATCTTCTTTATAATATTCTTCGCAACCAACACAATAAAGACCACTGTATTTTTTCTTGTATATATCTTTTTTGCAAGCATTCCAAAGCTTTTGTGCTCCGTCAGAATGTCTTTTCTCAGTTGTCCTTATAAAATCATCAAAACTAATATTTAAACTATCTTTTAAGTTATAGAAATTAAGATAATTCTTGTAAACAAAATCAGAAACTTCTTCACCTGTATTCTCAGCACTCCTTACATTTTTCAAACTATTCTCATCAGTTCCTGACAAAAAGAAAACATCATCCCCCAATAATCTGTGATGTCTAGCAATCACATCTGCTTGAACAAATTCTAACGCATGACCTAGATGAGGCGACGCATTAACAAATGGAATCGATGTAGAAACAAAAACTTTTTTCATTCTTTCTTACTTTTAAAATAATCTCTTGCACTTTCGAAAAGTATACCTGCAACAGGAATCGCTAGAATAGCACCCATGATGCCCCATAGCACACCTCCAATCAAAATAGAAATTAGAACTAATGAAATTGGCAAACCATTTATCTTTTTAGTTAATATAGGCATTAAAACATGACTTTCAATCTGCTGAATAATAACTGAGAAAACTGTAATTAATATTGCCTTAGGAAGTGAATCAAATAAAACAAATAGAGCAACAAGCACTCCAGCAACAATTGGACCAATCATTGGAATAATATTTAATATTCCAGCTAATAGTCCCCAGATTAAAGCAAACTTAATGTCTAATATTACACAAAAGACAAAAGTCGCAACACCTATGAATATAGAAGATATGATTCTACTACCAAACCACCCAACAACATGCTTTTGACTTCTTTCCCACCTGTCTAATACCTGCTCTTCAAGCTTTTTAGGAGTAATCATTCTAATTCCCTTAAGAATGTCGAGCTTCTCGATGGAGAAAAACAACGCCAATGTAAAAACAGTAATCCCTGCAAAAATACTTCCAAATAGTCCTGCAAAAATATTAAAAATATTAGAAGATATTTTAATTAATGTTTCATTAAATTGAGCCCCTAGGTCATAAAAACCTTTAGGAGAATAATCAAGTCCTATTTGGCTTAGAAATACTGGTATTTCTTTGAAATAGTCTCCAAAAACATTACTAAATGATTGAATCTCAATAACCAACGGTGGAACTATTATGAATATAAAAAGTCCCAAGATAAATAAGAGCAAAGAATAAACGATTACCGAAGAAGCCACTCTGTTGATTTTCAAGAAATCAACAAGAGGATTAACAAGAATTGATATTACAAGACCTAAGACAACCCAACCGATTATACTTTTTAAAAGAAAAACTGTGTAAAAAAGAAGTATTACAAAAACAATCTTAAAAATTGTTTGCCATGATATGTCTATTTTAGTCATAACTTTATTTCTTTATTCTTAAATGGTCCTATTAAAGCCATATTTAATTTTTCATTTTTAAAAATATCTTTTGCAACGGTAATAATATCTTCTGGGGTTACATTGTCAATCTTCTTAAATACATCTTCTATTGAGATTATATCATTTTTCAATAATTCCTGCATACTATAAAAAGATGCTTGAACATCAGACGCTTCCATTTTTAAAATAATCTTACCCTTAATAACCTCTTTTGCTTTTTTAAGCTCTTCGCTTGAAACCTTTATTTTGGTTAACTTTTTGTACTCTCTTAAAATAACTTCTATCACTTTGTCTAATTTCTTATTATCTACCCCAGCAAAAGTAACTAGAGATCCAGTATCTGTATCACTATAATTATATGTTCTTACATAGTATGCTGCTCCTAGCCTTTCGCGAACCTCTTTAAATAATCTTGAGCTCATTGAACCGCCTAAGATTACTGACATCACATCTAATGTAATTTTATGAGGATGAAGCATGCCGTAACTTCTTACTCCAAGAGCAATATTTGTCTGATTTCCTTTTTTATAAATTGTTTTAACTTGTGGCTTAGTTTGTTTTTCAATTACACCAACCTTATCTTTAAACTGTTTGTCGCTAATCTTTGAAAAGTATTTCTTAATTTTTTCGATTGCTCTTTCTTCGTCAATATTACCAGCAACGCAAACTATTGTGTTTGTTGCAGTATAATGATCATCCATATATTTTTTAATATCATTTCTCGTTATTGCTGAAACACTTTTAGCCGTACCGGCAATATCCCAGCCTGCTGGCTGATTACCATAAAGAACATTCTTCCATAAGTCACTTATATACATCATAGGATTCTCTCTGTACATATTGATTTCTTCAATGATTACTCCTTTTTCTTTCAATAATTCTTTATTAGGTATTTTTGAGTTTAGAAATATATCAGAAACCCAATCTAGCGCAATATCAAAATTAGAATGATTTACTTTTGCATAATATCCAGTATATTCTTCTCCTGTAAAAGCATTAAATTCTCCGCCAATTTTATCTAACTCTTCCGCAACTTCCATTGGGCCTTTTCTTTTATCAGTCCCCTTAAAAAGCATATGTTCTAAAAAGTGAGATATTCCTGATATTTCCTTGGTCTCATATTTAGATCCTGTCTTAACTAAAACTAAAACCGTTACTGCCTTTGTTTCTTTTTGAGGAACCGTAATAATTCTCAATCCGTTTTTTAAATTTGTTTTTCTGTACATTTTTTTAATTGTTTTTTAAGCTCTATCATTTTTAATTCTCTATTAACTGTTAATTTAAAGAACTTTTCTAGTTCTTCGACTCTTTTAATCATATCTTCTTTTGATTTCTCTAGTTCTTTTTTTGAAGAATAAATTTGCTCAGATGCTTTATTTAGCGCTTCTGATAAGTCCACTATTTCTTTATCTAAACTACCTGTTATGAAAACAGCTCTTTCTCCCACAGGAAGCTCTTTAGCAAAACCTTGAAGCTCTTTTAATGAGTTAGAAATATAAGAGAATAGAACTTTGTCAATAATAAAAGTCATAAGTAAGGCAATAAAACAAAGCATTGCTGAGTTAAAGTTAAATGACGGTATGAAAAGCAAAACTATTAAAATGGTAAAAAATGGTAAAAAGAAAATAAAATAAAACTTAGGGGCAATACTTGAAAGAATAACATCTTCTGTGCCCTCTCCTCTTTCTGTTAATATTCTTCTACATTCTTTAACAGCTCCAAGCATTGCTTGCTGGCAAAAAAAGGTAGCAAAAGCACAAGAGAAGAAAATTGCTATAACGCCACCTATCACAACTATCATTAAATCAAATGATGATGCTTGATTAGCCCATAGCGCCAGAATTATTAAGACTAAAACAGAAAGACCGCCTGCAAAAACATTAATTGTTGTACTTCTAGATATATAGACTAGAGAAGTAAATATCTTTTTAATGTCATCCGTTCCGAAAACTAAAAAATTGCCAAAAGAAGAGATTCCTTCGTTGATTGTTTTGATTTCTTCGCCGAACCAAAACTTTGCTCCCCCATACCTCACTATGCCCAAAAAACTAAAGGCTATAATAAGCGATGGGAAAGCGTACAAAAAAGTATTCCGCGTTGTTTCTAATTCAAAACTTGTTAGAGATAATATTAAAAAAAAGGAAAAGGCACTACAAAGAATTGACCAACCTATAATTGGCAACAATATATTTAAAGTATAGGGAGAATTAATTTTCATTTATTATTGAAGTTAAGTCACTTATTTTAACTCTTTGCTGTTCCATTGTATCTCTATTCCTCAGCGTAACATCATCATTAATAATACTATCAAAATCAATCGTCACGGCAAATGGAGTTCCAATCTCATCTTGTCTTCTATATCTTCTTCCTATTGCTCCCGTTTCATCATACTGGCAAGAAAAATTCTTTTTTAACATATTGTAGACCTCCTTTGCCTTATTTGTTATCTCTTCTTTATTTTTAACAAGGGGCAAGACCGCTACCTTAATTGGAGCAATATTGCTATTCAATTTTAATAAAAACTCTTTTTCTTTGTTTGATTCGGTAGTAGTTGTCCTTCCTCCTTCAACTTCAGTAAATGCATCACACAATACCGCTAAAAATGTTCTATCTAATCCACATGATGGCTCAACGACATATGGTAGATATTTTTCTTTTGTTTGATCATCAAAGTAGTTAAGATCTTCACCTGAGAACTTTTGATGCTGAGATAAATCAAAATCACCTCTACTTGCGATTCCTTCAATTTCTGACCAGCCAACAGGGAAATTGTATTCTATATCAAAACAACCCTTAGAATAATGAGCCAATTCATCTTTTTCTTGCTTTCTTGCTCTTAAGTTCTCTCTTTTGATTCCTAGAATATCAACATACCAATTCATTCTTTGTTCTACCCAATACTCAAGCGCTTCATCTTCTTTCCCTGGCTCAACAAAATACTCCATTTCCATTTGTTCAAATTCTCTTAATCTAAATATGAAATTTCCTGGAGTAATTTCATTTCTAAATGCTTTTCCAACCTGAGCAATGCCAAAAGGAATCTTTGTTCTTTGAGTGTTTAAAATATTTCTATAATTAACAAATATTCCTTGAGCTGTTTCTGGTCTTAAGTAAGCCATACTAGCACTATCTTCAACGGGACCAACGAAAGTTCTAAACATTAAATTAAAGTTTCTTGACTCCATTAATTCTCCTTTACATTCGGGGCAATTATTCTCCTTTAAATGATCTGTTCTAAATCTTTTGTGACATTTCTTACATTCAGAAAGTGGATCCGAAAATGTTTCTGTATGTCCTGAGGCCTTCCATACATTTGGATTCATAATAATAGAAGAATCTAATCCAAAAACATTATCTCTTTGACGAACCATATAGTTCCACCAACTATTCTTAATATTGTTTCTTAATTCTATTCCTAGGGGACCAAAATCATAAAAACCACCTATTCCTCCATAGATATCAGAAGATTGGAAAACGAATCCTCTTCTTTTTGCAAACGATATTATTTTTTCAAAACTATTATTTTCCATATTTTATATTAAAAGCTCATTTGAGCATAAAGAATATCTGTCTTAGCTGTTAATGTCTGCCCCGTCCATTGATCTGTTCCATACAATTGTGCTGGCCCTAAAAGTATTATTACTTCATCAGCTATTTCTGGCTTAATCGATATTTGGAAAGCACAAACTCTTGGCTCTTTAATGTTTCCTGAACCAGCAGGAATGCTTCCAATATTGCAAACGACTTCACTAGTATCTTCATTATATGTAATTTCCATTCCCCCATTTGAGTGTGTTTTGTTTTCAAATGTAATACTTTCTGGTAATGCGGTAACAATTCTAGCATTATCAACATCATTATATGTGCTGGTAGCAGACCATTCTATTGTTAAATAAGTTCTTTCCCCAGTTTCTAATGGATAAGGTCCGCTATTTTCAAAATACTTATTATCAGTGTAGAACTTTTGAGCAACGCTAACAGCCGATTCTATTCTTGTTAAAAAGTCTTGTCTTGTTTCTCCTAATATTACTGTGTTCTTAATTGTCGGATTCTTACCATCTAAATCTTCTATTCTTATCTCTGGCAGAACTTTTATCTTAAAATCTACTTTACCAATTTGCCCAATATCTAAATATGCTAAATCTTGAGAATCTTTTGAATCCCAAATAATTGATCCATCTTCAAACCTACCTCCGCTAACCTCTAAGCTTTCCATATCAACATACTTTTCTTCTATTCTAGTAATTAGTGCCAAGTCTCTAAGAGCTTGCTCTCCTATATTCTGGAACATTATTTCATAATGAAGCTCATCGCCCAGAGAAGATGCATAATTAGATTCATTGTTTACTCTTTGGGTAACATAAAGAGCTGGTGAGCTAATTTCAATACCCTTAATAACTTCTTTTAGTAAAATAAAGTTACCATTCTGCCATATTCCAATTCTTGCCTTAAAAACTTTTTGTTCAGATGATTCTCCATTCAAAATTCCCGAAATATCAATTCTTCCGGAGCTAGCCCCTCCCAATAAAGGAATATCAAATTGGTTATTTTCTATCCCTCTTGGTTGAGAGTAAAGAAAATCAAATCCTGACGGATAAGTAATATAACAAGTTAGGTCGGTTAATGGATAGCTTGCATTAGAAGAATAATTAACCTTTAAAGACAATGCTTTTCCTGTACCGACTCTTGCAGGAGCTTCTATTGAAAGGTTAATTGGAGTTTCTCCCAGAATAGTTGTGAATGTAGTTGATACCTCACTTCTTGTTTTCAAGTCTTTTGGTTGGAAAGAAATGCTTGCTTTAACAACCTTAACATCTTTTTCCTTGCCTAAAAGAACTGCACTAAATTTAAATGCTCGCTCTTCTCCAGGATAAATGTCTCCCCCTATTTCACTAGACGACATCGTTCTTATTCTCGCATCACCATTAGAAGATACTGAGTTTTGAGGATATTCAAATATTAGTTCTGGACTCTCTAATCTAATGTTTCCATTGTTTTTAACTTTAACAATATATTCAACTTCGTCTCCAATAGTTGTTTTCTCTGATCCCAGTATCTCAATTCTTAAAACTTCTTTAGAAAAGGACATGTCTTGCCAAGATAAATAAGCAAAGATTCCTCCGGCAATTAAAATTAGTAAAAATAGTATTGTTCTTTTTTTCATTTTGTTAATTCTTCTAATATTGACATGAGTTTTATTAGCCTCTTTCTTTCTTCTCCTTCAAAATTAATTTTATTATACGTTTTCTTAATTTTGAAATCTTTAAGCTCTTTTTGTATGTCAATTTTATTTAAGTGAGTTCTTCCTGGATACAATTCTTTAAACATTCTTAAGGTTTTTTCGTCTGCGCCCTCTTTTTTAATAAAGTCCGCGATCAATCCTATTGATTTCTTTTCGCTATTGTTAGTAAAAAATGAAGTATCTTTTTCTTTTATTAACTTACCCTCTCTTTGAGGGATCTTTTTGTTCTCTTCTCTCTTAGCTTGCCAAATATTCTTTTGTATTTCTTCAAGCCAAGGATTCTTTGTTTCTTCCTTTTCCCAAGGTTCTTGATTGTTCATATCTTTTTAATATTTAAATATATCTTATTCTCATCAATATTTATCTCTTTTAAATCTTCAGCAGATGAAATAAATTCATTAGCCAATACTTCACTTAAAATATGTTCTTTGTTCCTTTTAAGTATTGTATCAAAAAATTCACTTTGAGCATAGTAAACATTAATCCTATCCTCAGGAATAAATCCATTGTCCTTTCTCATTTGTTGAATCTGCCTAATGATTTCTCTGACGTTACCTTCTTCTCTTAACTCAGGCGTAATTATTGTATCCAATTCAACTTCTTCGCTTATGCCCTTATCTTCCTTGACCTCCTTAATATTAATCTCCTCTTTTATTAATTCAATCAATTCTTCTTTGTCTATTTTTAATTCTTTTACGCTAAGAGACGAAAGTGCTTGCCTTACCTTTATTCCTTGCTTTGATCTTTCTGCCAATGCTAAATTAACAATCTCTCTAATATTTTCCATCTCACTCTCTAATTGTTCATTAACCAAATCAAGATTAGATTGAGGATAATCACACAAATGAATACTTTCTCCGCCATTCATTTTTAAGAAAATATCTTCTGTAATAAAAGGTGTAAAAGGTGCCATTAATTTAATTAATTTAGAAATCGCATAATTTAAAGTATATGTTGCCTGCTCTTTTTCTTTTTCGCTTTCTGGCTTTTGAAATCTTCTACGAGATCTTCTAATATACCAATTTGATAAATCATCAATATAGTCATTAAATAGCCTTGAGGCCTTTGTTAGCTCGTATTGATCCATCCATTCAATAACATCTCTATTTAATTTTTCTGTTTTTGAAATTATCCACTTATCTAATAAGCTATCAGTGCCTTCGCTAAAACTATCTTTTTTATATGTTTCAAAAAAAGTAAAACAATTATCTAGTCCTGATATGACTTTTCTCCAATATTCTTTTACTTTATCTTTTGAAAATCTATAATCCTCTCCAATTGATGTTGAAGCTAATAAAAAGTATCTCAAAGCGTCAGCCCCAAAAGAATCAAATATTTCATCAGGCGCAGGATAATTCTTAAGTTTTTTACTTAACTTTCTTCCCTTATCATCTAGCACAAGACCATTAACAATGACGTTTTTAAAAGCAGGATGAGATTCGCCTAGTCCAATATCTTCCATTGTTAGCGCAGTAGCTAAGACATGAAGAGTATAAAACCATCCCCTTGTTTGGTCTAATCCTTCGGCTATAAAATCTGCAGGATAAGTTTTCTCAACCAAATCTTTATTCTCAAAAGGATAATGCCATTGAGCATAAGGCATACTTCCAGACTCAAACCAGCAATCAAAAACTTCTGGAGTTCTTTTCATCTCCTTGCCACACTTAGAACATTTTAATTTAACCTCATCAATATAAGGAAGATGAATATCTTTTAAATTGTACTCTTTGACTGATAGGTCTTTCATTTCTTGGATAGAACCTATACAAACTTTTTCACCACATTCACATTCCCATATAGGGATTGGTGCCCCCCAGAACCTACTTCTTGCTATGTCCCAGTCTCTAGCTCCTTCCAACCACTTTCCAAACCTTCCTTCTTTTATATTCTCAGGAACCCAATGAATCTTTTTATTGTTCTCTAACAATCTATCTTTTATCTTTGTAACAGAAACGTACCAGCTTTCAATGGCATAATAAAGAAGTGGAGAATCACACCTCCAACAAAAAGGATACTCATGAGTAATAAGTTCTTCTTTAAATAAAATATTTCTTTCTTTTAATTTTTCAATAATTTTAATATCAGCATCTTTAACAAACTCTCCCTTGAAATCAGAAACTTCGTCTTTAAATCTTCCTGAATTATCAACCGTATGAAAGAAAGGTAAATCATATTTTTTACCAATATTAAAATCATCCTCACCATACATCGGATTTATATGCACTATGCCTGACCCATCTTCATTTGAAACAAATTCTCCTGGTAAAACCTTAAAAGCATTTTTTGTTTCAGGAAGATAATTAAACAATGGTTCGTATTCTATTCCTATTAAATCTTTTCCTCTAACCTTCTTCAATATTTTATACTCTCCATTAATTATGCTTAATCTTTCTGTTGCAAGTATATATATTTCTTCATTTTCTACTTGAATATAGCTATATTCCAAATCTTCGTTAACAGCTAAAGCAACATTTCCCGGCAGTGTCCAAGGAGTTGTTGTCCAAACCAATAAAAAGGTATTTTCTTCTACTTTAAATTTAACATAAACAGACCTATTTTTTGTTTCTTTATATCCCTGATTAACTTCAAAGTTAGAAAGTGTTGTTCCACATCTAGGACAATACGGAGAAACACGATAGTTTTTTTCTACTAATCCTTTTTCCCATAACTGCTTTAAAACCCACCAAACCGATTCGATATAATTATTGTCCATCGTTGAATAGGCTTCATCATAATCAGCCCACCTTCCTACTCTTTCTAATGTTTTTTGGAAATCATTAACACAATTAAAGACGGAACTTCTGCAATGTTCATTGAATTTTTCTACTCCAATTTCTTCAATTTGTTTTTTGTTTTTTATCTCAAGCTCTTTTTCAATTAAATTTTCGACTGGCAAACCATGACAATCCCATCCAACCCTTCTCGGAACTTGATATCCTTTCATTGTCCAATATCTTAAAACAGTATCTTTAATTGTTGTAGCTAAAATGTGGCCATAGTGAGGCTTTCCTGTTGCAAAAGGAGGTCCATCATAAAAACTAAAATAGGAAGAATTACTCCTATTCTTTATTGATTTATGAAAGATATCTTTTTCTTTCCAAAATTCTAATATTTGTTCTTCTTTATTCATATATTTCTCTTACTTCTCCTGTTTGAATTAAAGTTTCTGCTCTTTTGTTTAATAATTCTTCATCATTTATTCCCTTGATATATCCTTCTAAAAGCCACAAAGGATCACCATGAGAAACAATTAATACATTTTTACCTTGAAAAATATTCTCAATTTCGTTTAATACTTTTTTCATTCTTTCCCTACAATCATTCCATGTTTCTCCTCCAGGGGTGGGTTCGTTAAACTTTTTACTTTTATCGTTATTATAATATGCCCATGCTTCATCTTTGTGCTTTCCACCAAAAAGGCCCCAGTTAATATCTCTCAATCGAGTATCATAGATTATTTCATCCTCATTAAAACCAATAATCCCAGCCACTATTTTAGCTGTTTGCCTTGTTCTTAAAATATCTGAACAATAAATATATTCTATCTTTTTATCTTTTAATTCCTCTCCGGCTTTTTTTGCCTGCTCAATCCCTTCTTCAATTAAAGAACAAGGTGTTTCATCGTCAGGATAACAATATATTATATCTTTTAACTCAGTTTGATGAATATTTTTACCATGCCTCAAGAAAAAATATCTATTTTTTAAATTAACTTTCATAGCTTAAAAATAGCAGATTTTATGCCTAAAAGCAACAAGAAACCCAAGGAAACCTTGGGCTCAAACTTAGTCTATTTTTTAATCTTTGATACATCTTACTGACCTTCCAGTTCCTTCGGGAAATGAACAAACATAAATAGTACTCACTCCATTTTCTAATGTTTCTGTATAAGCTATGTCAAAATAATTAGGGGGTGCAGACTTACCAGCGCTAGTATTTGTCCAAAAAGAAGCGACACTCCCCACACCAGAAAAGCCATAACGATATGGAGGACCAAAAGCGTTCTGCGTTACAGTAGTGTATCCTCCCATCAAAGCATTAAAATCAGATATTCCTCCATTAGATAAGGCTGTTCCAGCAGGAGAACACTGAGGATTATAAGAATTCCATATGCAAGATGTTGTAGAGTAGAATTGCTTTAGAGTAAGCCACTCTGCACGAGAAGGAAGGTGCCACCCAGTTGGACAAGCTGTTTTTGCTGCTTCCCAATTATACAACACTCCATATGTAGAATAATTTGTTATTGCTTTGGCAGCATTAACATCTGTTCCACCATAATTATAAACAAAATAACGAGGAGCTTCGGAGGTGAAATCTGAAACAAAACTAACACTAGGTAAATATGCTAAATTTTTAGTCATCCAAACTTGATTTCCTATCACAGCTAAAGGATAAATATTTCCGTCCCTAGGGTCTGTAAAATTTGTTCCTCCGTATAGATTAATAAGATCCATTAAATTATCTATGTATTCCTTTGTTACGACATTACTATCTTCTAAGGGGGCAGTAGTGGAGACAGAATCAGGAAAATCCCATTTGTCTACAGAAGAATCATAAATTATTTTTCCTCCTACTTTAAAATCTCCAGCAATATCAACTCCACCAACAATGTGTAATTTGTTTTCTGGAGAAGTTGTTCCTATTCCAATTCTATTATTTAATGAGTCAACACAAAAAGTTTCACTACATTCAATTTCAGCCCAAGAATGTCCTGGATTAGGATTAGTAGCTAAGGCATACATTGCATTAAATGCTCCCATGTATTGTCCAACGGCACAAATAATTCCAACAAAAAGAACTGCGATAATTATGAGAGATCTTCTTTGATTTTTTTCCATGAATAAAATGTATTAAAATCTTTTATTTATTATTCTTCTTTCAAGACTTATTATCTTAGATAAAGAACACTTTGTCAAGTTTATGTACTGGTCCATATGATATGATACACCCTAGGATGTTTAAAAATATATGAAACAAAGATATAGTGGATGCCATATGACAATATATGGAACAGTAATACCAATGACGAGAGCAATAGCTCAATC
>JAQUXE010000014.1 GCA_028692555.1 Minisyncoccota bacterium | reverse complement strand
TTTAATTAATCTCTTGACCAAAAGCAAAAGTTTTGCTATTGTTCTAGTATCTTTTACATGAATAAAAAAGAAGACAAGATAAAAAAAAATGGAGTTGTGACGGAAAGTCTGCCTGATGGATTTTTTAGAGTTCTAATTGAAGGCGAGTCAGAAATACTGGCTCATTTAGGTGGGAAGCTAAGAGTTCACAGAATAAGAATATTGACAGGCGATAAAGTTACTGTTGAGATGACTCCTTACGACCCTAGAAGGGGAAGAATAATATTTAGAAATAAATAAATGAAAGTTAAACCATCAGTTAAGAAAATTTGTAGAGATTGTAAAATCGTCCGCAGAGAAGGACGTGTTTATGTTATATGCAAGAAGAATCCTAAACATAAACAAAGACAAGGTGCTTAATTAATATATATCATAATATGGCAAGAATAATTGGAGTAAATATTCCAGATGAAAAAAGAATAGACATTGGATTAACTTACATTTACGGAGTAGGACCATCTTTGGCTAAAAAAATATTAGAAGGATCTAATATTTCATCAGGCAAGAAGGTGAAGGACTTAACCAAGGAAGATATTAATGTCTTAAAAGAATATATTGAAAAGAATTATAAAGTTGAAGGAGATCTAAGAAGAGATATTATGGTTAATATCAAAAGATTAAAAGATATTAATTCGTGGAGAGGTCAAAGACATGCTAAAAAATTACCCGTAAGAGGGCAAACAACAAGAATTAACAGTAGAACTGCAAGAGGAAATGTTAGAAGAACAGTTGGCTCAGGAAGAAAAGGGGCCCCTGCTCCTAAATAGAAAATAATATGGGAAAAAAACACGTAATCAAAAAAACTGAAGAAGAGATGATTAAAGAGGGGGAACAGCTAGAAAAAGCCCTAAGCAAGGAACCAAAAGTTTCGAAAGTTACTGCAGTTAAAGAAGGGAGAATATATATATTCAGTTCATACAATAATACAATAATTACATTAGCGGATACACTTGGTAATTCTTTAGCTAGCAAGTCAGCAGGTAAGCTTGGATTTAAGGGTTCAAAAAAATCAACTCCTTTTGCTGCATCTAAGATAGCTGAAACTATAGGTGCTGTTGCAGAAAAGATGGGAATTAAGAAAATCCAGGTAGTAATAAAGGGTATTGGTTCAGGAAGAGAGTCAGCATTAAGATCAATTGCTAATCAAGGATTTGAGATATCTTCAATAAAAGACGTTACTCCAGTTCCTCATAATGGTTGCAGGCCTAAGAAGCCAAGAAGGTTATAATTTTTAAAATATGAAACAATCAAAGTGTAAAATTTGTAGAAGATTAGGCGAGAAGCTTTTCTTAAAAGGAGAGAAGTGTTTATCTACTAAGTGTGCCATGATAAAAAGGCCTTTTCCGCCTGGTCAAAAAGCTAAAAAAAGAAGATCAAATTTAACAGAATATGGTCGTGAGATTAAAGAGAAGCAAAAGTTAAAAAAGTGGTACAATGTTTCAGAAATGCAGTTTAAAAAATACGTTTACGAAGTAATGGAAAACAAGTCATCAGAAGTGGATGTTGCTTCTCAATTAATTATTAAGCTTGAAAGCAGATTAGATAATATCGTATTTAGGTTAGGTTGGTCAAAATCAAGAGCACAATCAAGACTACTAGTAACACACGGACATTTCTTGGTTAATGGAAGAAGAATAGATATTCCATCATACAGGGTTTCTATTGGAGACGTAATTTCAATTAGAGGGGGATCTAAAGAAACAGAAGTAATGAAGGCGTTGCCAGAAACAATGAAAAAATATCAATTGCCTCAATGGTTAGCTTATGATTCTGAGAAAATGGAAGCTAAGCTTTCTAGATTACCATTATCAGAGGATGTACAGTTGCCATCAGAAGTATCAACAATTTTTGAGCATTATTCAAGGTAATAATTAATTATTAAAATATATATATGATTCCATTACCAACTTCAATTAAAACAAAGAACATATCTAATAATAATTCTATTTTTGAAATAGAGTCACTTTATCCTGGCTATGGAGTTACTTTAGGTAGTGCGCTTAGAAGAGTTCTTTTATCGTCTTTGGCTGGAGCTGCCGTCACAGAAGTTAGAATTAAGAATGCTCCTCATGAATTTGCTACAATTAAAGGAGTAAAAGAAGATGTTTTACACATCTTAATGAATATTAAGCAATTAAGATTTAAGATGTTTACAGACGACCAACAAACAACTACATTAGTTGTGAAAGGAGAAAAAGAAGTGACTGGTAAGGATTTTGAGCTTCCAGCCGATTTAAAATTAGCGAATCCTGAATTGCATATTGCTACAATTACTGAGAAAGCTACAGAATTAGAAATAGAAATTAAGATTGAGAAGGGCTTAGGCTATGTCTTTGAAGATAAGGAAATTAAAAGAAGTGTTGGAGTTATTGGAATGGATGCAATATTTACACCGATAAAGAAAGTTAATTATGTTGTTGAAAATATGAGAGTTGGAAAGAGGACTGATTTTGACAAGCTTTCATTAGAGATTGAAACAGATGGAACAATTTCTCCTGAAGAAGCGTTAAGTCAATCATTAAATATTATACTATCACAATTCCAATACCTATCAGATAATATAGAAATTGTAGAAGAAAAAGAAACAAAAAAGAAGAAAAAATAAGTATGAAAAAGTTACAAAAAGGAAGAAAATTCAATAGAGAAAGAGACCAAAGGAGAGCGCTTCTTAAAACGCTAGCAGTTTCTTTATTATTAAAAGAAAAGATTAAGACAACAGAAGCAAAGGCAAAAGAGCTTTCTCCTTTTGTTCAAAGAAAAATTACTAGAGCAAAGAAAGGAGATTTATCTGCTAGAAGATATCTATTAACATTATTCCCAGAAAGAGTTGTTAGAAAATTAATTGATGATTTAGGTGCAAGATATAAAGATAGGCAGGGTGGATATACAAGAGTTATTAAATTAGGACAAAGAAAAAGTGATAGTGCTAAAATGGCTATTATTGAATTAGTTTAATATTATGAAAAACGAAACAAAAAAAGAAGTAATTAGAATAGATGCAAAAGATAGATCATTGGGTAGAATAGCTACCGAGGTTGCTTTAGTTTTGCAGGGTAAGAATAATCCAGACTATGCACCCAACAAAGAACCAAATAATGTTGTTATTATTTCTAATGCTAAGAAAATGAAAGTTACAGGAAACAAGATGGAAGACAAGACATATTTTAGGCACTCTGGATATATTGGAAATGATAAGAACATTCCTATGTCTAAGATCTTTGAGAAGAACCCAGGAGATATTTTGAAATATGCGGTTAATGGAATGTTGCCTAAAAATAGATTGAGAGCAAAACACATGAAAAGATTAAAATTTGATTAATTATGATAAAAGAAGAAGAAAAAAAAGAAATTGAAGAAACTACTTTATTTGTTATGAATGATGACGATTTTGTTGTTAACGAAGACGACTTTAAAGATCTGGGAGACAGATATTTTGAAGGAACTGGAAGAAGAAAGACATCTGTTGCAAGGGTTCGTTTGTATACGAAGGGGGACAAGGATATTGTAGTCAACGAAGTTGATTATAAAGAATATTTCAAGATAATTGAATTACAATCAATAGTTTTAGATTCTCTTGAAAAGATGAAGTCGATGGGAAGATTTAGAGTCGTAGCAACTGTTAAGGGAGGTGGAGTCCATTCTCAGGCTGAAGCAGTGAGGCATGGAATAGCAAGAGCATTGGTTGTGTTCAATCCTGATTATAGAAAAAGATTAAGAAAGGCTAACTTCTTAACTAGGGATTCAAGGATGAAAGAAAGAAAGAAGTTCGGACTTAAAAGAGCGAGAAAAGCTCCGCAGTGGAGTAAAAGATAGTGAAAAAAAAGCCTCCTATGTTATAGGAGGCTTTTTGTTAGAGGAGGAGAATAGTTTTCGAATTAAGGTATTAATTTTTCTATTTCAAGAAATTCATCGTTGTCTAAGAGGAATAGCTTTTTGTTGTTTCCATTAAAGAACAAGTTTGATGTATTTTTTTTATTTAAACTAAATACATTAAGATTATCCCTATTGTCAATTTCGCTAATATGCAATTCTTTGTCTAGTGTAAAAATAAAATAATCACCATTAAGCCATTTGATATTTTCTATTTTCTTATCAAAACTTCCAATATTAATTATTGAGTAGGCGTCTTTAAAGAAAGGAGATTCATATCTTTTTAGTGGCATTAGCCATAAATCATTTTCGTCATAAAAAAGTATTTTATTAAAGAATGAGGTATATTCTAAATCAGTAGTTGTTTCTATTTTCTTATCAAAAGAATTAGTCTCTTTATTTAGTAGGTAAAGATTTCTATTATTTTCTATTATAAATAATTCTTTTTCAATAAAAACTATTTGATAATTATAATTATTTTTATAATCATCAAAAGAATATAATAATTCTTCTGGTCTTGTTAGGTCATATAATTTGATTATTTTATTCTCTCTTAATGCAATTATAGAATTTTGCTCTATCGTAAAAGCATCAACTCTATCTCTTGATAACAACTTGGGAGAATCTTCTTTAGGATCAACTTCGTATATAGAATTATTAAATTGATAAATTAGTTTATTATTTCTATTATTTATATTCTTACTATCAATATTAAATGACCTTATTAATTTAGTCTTTTTATTTTCAACGTCTAATAGGTAGTACAAGCCAGTACTTGTTCTTATGATAATATTCTCGTTTGATAGAAAGGACATTTCTTCTATATTATCAGGTAATTGTGTGGCATCAAGAATCCTTTCTATTTTATCTTTATCTGAGCTGTATAGGAATAATTCATTTAAGCTATTTATAAAAAATATTTGATTGCCATCATGATAAAAGTTAGAAATATCTTCTTCAATTTCTCTAAAATCATTGTCTTTATTAAATAGAATAATGTACTTCGCCTCAGTTACTTTCTTGCTTTCAATCTCAAGACTTTTCTCCCAAATATGATATCCATCTTTTTCAATTTTGATTTCATAACTATCTGGTAGAAGATTTTGAACTAAGATATCTCTAGTAAAAAAAGAAGTTTTATTTATATACTCATCATTTATATATAGGCGAGTCTCTTCCGGAAATGTTTTTATGTATAGCCCACCTGTTTCTACGAACTGGAATTTCTTAATGTCAAATCTATATCCTTGAGAATACATAAACAAAGAAGGACCTATTATTAAAAAAATAATAACCATAGTAAAAAAGAATATTCTGCGTTGATTTTTGTTCATATAATAATTATATACCTTAAAAATGAGCTCTTGCCAATCGCCCTTTAATTGTATAGAATGGACTTATGAAAATAGGAATTGATCTTGGAACTAAAAACTCTCTAGTTTTCGTCCCTAATAAAGGGGTTGTTTTGAGTGAGCCATCTGTTGTTTCTGTTTCTTTAGATGAGAACAAGATATTAGCTGTTGGCAAGGATGCAAAAGAGATGATCGGAAGGACCCCAGAATCAATACAAGTTTTTAGACCGTTAAGAGATGGTGTTATTGCTGATTATAGAATTACTCAAGCAATGATTAAACATTTTATTAATAAAGTAAATACAGGATTCTTTAAGTTTTTAAAACCGGAACTCTTAATTGGTGTTCCGGCTGGAATTACTTCAACTGAGAAAAGAGCTGTTATCGAATCAGGAATACAGGCAGGTGCTAAAGAAGTATTTGTAGCAAAAGAACCAATTTTGTCTGCGATTGGAGCAGGTATTCCAATCAATTCTTCTTCTGGTCATTTAATTGTTGACATTGGTGGTGGAACTGCCGAAGTCGCTGTAATATCTCTTGGGGGAATTGTTTCTGCGCAATCATTAAGAGTTGCAGGAGATGTATTAGATAATCACATTTCTGAATACATTAAGAATAAATATAATTTAGCTATTGGAGATCAAACAGCTGAAGCAATTAAAATGAAAATAGGGACAGCCCTAGAAGAAAAGGAGCCTAAGTATATGGAAATAAGAGGAAGAGATCTTGCGTTAGGTCTTCCTAAAACGCTTAAGATTTCTTCAAATGAAATTTGCGAAGCGATTAGAGATCCACTTTTAGAAATCGTTCAATGTGTAAAAGGTGTTTTGAGAGAAACTCCACCAGAGCTTTCGGCTGATATTATGGACAAGGGAATGGTTGTTGCTGGGGGAGGAGCTTGTTTGAGAAATATTGCAACCTTGCTTTCTCAATCTACTGGAGTTCCATGTTTTGTTGCAGAAGAGCCATTAAGTTGTGTTGCTCGAGGGACTGGTGCAGTTTTAGATAATTTAGATCTATACAAGAAGAGTATAATGTCAAAAAAATAATATGACAGAGGAAGCACTTTTAATAAATGGAGGTAAAAAATTGAATGGAGAAATTGAAGTAATGGGTTCTAAGAACGCTGCTTTCGGTGTTTTGATTTCATCTCTTTTAACTAATGATGATTGTGTGATTGATAATATTCCTTTGATAGAAGATGTCTTTAGATTGTTAGAAATCTTCGAGAGCATGAAAGTCAATGTTGAATGGATCGGAAAAAGAAAAGTAAAGATAAACGCTAAAAATATTAATCCTAATAAGATTAATAAAGATTTAGTTTTAAGGTTTAGGGGGTCTGTTCTTTTATTTGGAGCACTGCTCGCAAGATTTGGAAAAGCATCATTGCCTCAACCAGGAGGATGCGTGATTGGAATTAGACCAATTGATACACACATAGATGCTTTTTCTCAGCTTGGGGCTATAATAAAAGAGAAAAAGAAGGACTTTAAAATAATTATGCCCCAAAAGATTAAAGACAATGTTATTATTTTGGATGAATTATCAGTAACAGCCACTTCTAACATAATGTTATTTTCAAGTTTACTAGAAGAAGAAATTACATTAAAGGTTGCTGATGGTGATTATCAGAATCAAGAGCTTGCCAGAGTGCTCAAGAAGATGGGCGTCAAAATTAGTGGTGCGGGATGTCATACATTAAAGATAAAAGGTAAAAAGAAACTAAAGGGATTTAAACATTCCTTAATGTATGATCCAACCGAAGCAGGAACATTCATTATTATGGCATTAGTCGTGAAAGGAGATATTACAGTTAAGAATGTAGAATATCCTTTTTTAGAATATGCATTAAAGAAACTTGAAGACTATGGAGCGAAATTCGAAATAATTAAAAGAAAGGGGAATTTAGTTGACGTTAGGGTTCTACCATCAAAGAATATGAATATTAGAAAAATACAAGCGCTTCCTTTTCCTGGCTTTCCACCTGATTTACTCTCCGTGGTTGGTGTTCTGGCAACACAAACAAAAGGAACAACACTTATTCATGATCCGTTGTATGAAGGAAGATTAAGATATATGGATGGCTTAACTAAGATGGGAGCAGACATATTCTTCTCCGATCCTCATAGGGCATTAATTACTGGAGTTAAGAAATTATATGGTGCTGATATGGGTTCGTTTGATTTGCGAGGAGGAGCATCATTAATAATAGCTGGATTGATTGCTGAGGGAAAAACAATTATTAGAAATATTTATCAAGTTGATAGGGGTTACGAAAGAATTGAAGAAAGGCTAAGAAAGTTAGGTGCTGATGTAGAAAGAATAAAATGATAGTTGGTAATAAAAAGAAGATAGAGATATTGAAGCAGATTATTAGAAACGATAATGTTCCTCACGCTATGATTTTTTCAGGGCCTGAGATGATTGGTAAGAAGAAAATTGCGATAGATTTCATTAAAAATATTTTTTGTAAAGAATTATGTGGTGAATGTTATTTTTGTAAATCGATTGACTGTAATCCCGATATGAATATAATTTCTCCGGTAGAGGGGAATATAGAGATTGAGGAAATAAGGAAAGCTAAGGAAAGATTATCTTTGAAATCATATCATAATAAAATAAAAGCATTGATTATTGATGACAGTCATTTAATGAGAAAAGACGCTCAAAATGCTTTTCTTAAAATGCTAGAAGAGCCAAAAGGGGACACGCTAATCATCTTTATTACTTCTTTTCCAGAAATGATTTTGAAGACTATAAAATCAAGAGCACAAGAAGTCAAGTTTTCTTTATTAGGCAAAGAGGAGATTGAGAATCATTTAGTCTCCTTAGGATCAAGTCTTCAAAAGGCACAAGAAATATCTTTAATATCTTCGGGACAAATTGGCAAGGCGATTAATTTCTTTAAAGATAATGACAAAATGGATTTCTTTAATAAATCAATCGAGGATATTATTTCTCTATCTACTTCAAGTATGTCTAAGCGGTTTCAGTATGCAGAGAAGTTAAAAGATGATAAAATGAAAATAATAGAGATACTAGATATTTGGGAGAGGTTCTTGAGAAGGGAGATTTTATTGAAAGTTTTTAATTATAAAAGCAGTATGAATAATTATTCCTTAGCAAAAACAAAAGAAGTGATAGACGAATTAGAAAAAATAAAATATATAATAGAAAGTAGTAATGTTAATAAAAGAATAGCTTTCGAAAGCTTATTAATAAAATTATAAAAAATATGTATCAACAAATTATAGACAAAATAAAACCTGAGATGGAGAAAGTAATGGATTTCACAACTAAGAAGTTAGGTGGCTTTAGAACTGGCAGAGCATCTCCAGCATTGGTAGAAAACATTCAAGTTGATTGCTTTGGTCAAGTAATGCCAATATCACAACTTGGTTCAATATCTGTTCCGAGCGCAAGACAACTTAGTATTCAGCCATGGGACGTAACTTATCTTCCAATGATTGAAAAAGCAATTTTAAACGAGGCATCAGGTCTTTCTCCTGCAACTGTCGGTGAATCAATTATGATTAATCTTCCTCAGATGTCAGAAGAGTTAAGAAAAGAAATTATTAAAGCGGTTTCTCAGGTTAATGATGATGCTAAGAGGACTATAAGGAAATACAGAGATGAAGCATGGGGTGAGATACAAGATAAAACAAGGGAAGGTTTAATTAGAGAGGATGATAAGTTTAAGGGTAAGGATAATCTTCAAGAGCTAGTTGATAGTTATAATAAAAAGATTGACGAATTAATTGAACGTAAGAAAAAAGAAATAGAAGGATAATATGTTTTTAATAGATTTAATTGTATTTTTCTTAATATTGGGAATAGTTATACTTGTTCACGAGTTTGGACACTTTATAGCTGCAAAAAAAACAGGTATTCCTGTTAATGAGTTTGGAGTAGGATTTCCTCCCAAGATATGGAAAAAGAAAAAAGGGGAAACGGAATATTTTATTGGGGCAATTCCATTTGGAGGATTGTGTGCACTAGATGGAGAAAATGATGAAAATGAATCAATCTATGATTCTAAGAGAACATGGCAAAAAATTTGGATTTGTGGCGGAGGAATTATAATGAATATTTTGTTTGCTTCTTTGCTATTCTATTTTTTAATTGGTTTCTCTGGATTTAATTTTACCCAAGGACTAATGTTTCAGGAATATAAATTTCCTTTTGGTAGTCAATCTAATTATCCAGCAATAGTAGCCATACAAGATAATTCTCCTGCACATAATTCGGGGCTAGAGATAGGCGATTACATAACCTCGATTAATGGTGATTCTTTTTCTAATTTTCAATCTGTTATTGATGAAAACAGGGGAAATGAAATTATTCTAAATACTGGCAGTGGAAAAGAAATAAGTATTACTCCAAGAGTTGATTCTCCGGAGGGAGAGGGCCCACTTGGAGTCGCCCTAAGAGAAGTGTCAATAGTTAGTTATGATGGTTTTATTAATAAATCATTGGTGGGATTTCTTCATTCATATAATGTAATGGATTACTCTTTCTCAGCTATTGGCAATATATTTTCACATGCTTTTAAAACTAATTCTCCAGAAATAATCGGTCAATCACTAGCTGGTCCAGTTGGTATTTTTGCAATTACAAAAGTAACTCTTTCACAAGGCCTTTATGAAATTATTAATTTGATTGCAATTCTTTCTATTGCTGTTGGTATAACTAATTTACTTCCAATTCCAGCGATGGACGGAGCTAAAATTATATTTACTTTTTTAGAGAGAATTAATAATAGAATTTTTTCTAAGAAGCTTCAAGTAAGAATTGAATCTTATGGTTTTGTGTTCTTGATACTACTTGCAATTGTTTTAATTGTTAAAGATTTTATCCAGTTTAAAGATATAATATTTAAATAATATGAAACAAACAGAACTATTTACTAAAACTACAAAAGAGAATCCAAAAGATGAGAAGAGTATTAATGCTCAGCTTTTGATGAGGGCTGGTTTTATAGACAAACTCGGCGCTGGTATATATTCATACTTGCCACTAGGACTAATGGTAATTGAAAATATTAAAAATATTGTGCGGGAAGAAATGAATAAGATTGGCGGTCAAGAAATTTTAATGCCATCGCTTCATCCAAAAGAAAATTGGGAGATTACAGGCAGGTGGGGAGTAGAGGAGATGTATAAAATAAAAGATGAGAACCTTGGTTTGGGTTGGACTCATGAAGAAATTATTACGCCACTTGTGAAAAAATATGCATCAACATTTCCTAAATATATTTATCAAATACAATCAAAGTTTAGAAATGAACCAAGGGCAAAATCTGGCATTTTAAGAGGCAGAGAATTTTTGATGAAAGACCTTTATTCTTTTCATAAGAGTGAGGAAGATTTAAATGATTATTATGAGAAGGTTAAAGAGGCATATTTCAAGATATACGAAAGATGTGGAATAAAAGAAAAAACATTTTTAGCTCTTGCTAGTGGTGGAGAATTTTCTTCTTCATTCTCTCATGAGTTTCAAACAATTACTGATGCTGGAGAAGATAATATCTATACATGTAAAGATTGTGGTTGCTCTTTCAATGAGGAAGTTTTTGAGTCAAGGTGTGATTGTGGCTCTACTCAATTTGACAAGAGAAAATCAATTGAAGTGGGAAATATTTTCAAGCTAGGAGACAAGTATTCTAAATTATTTAAAATGGACAATATTGTAATGGGCTGTTACGGAATTGGCATTACAAGAGTAATGGGAGCAATCGTAGAAGTTTTTAATGATGACAAAGGGATTATTTGGCCAAAAGAAGTTTCACCATTTTATATCCACTTAATTGAGCTAGATACTGATGCGAGTGAAATATATGATAATTTACAAAGAGAAGGGGTTAAAGTATTGTACGACGATAGGCAAAAGAGTGCAGGAGAAAAGTTAAGTGATTGTGATTTAATAGGAATTCCCATAAGGATTATTTTAAGCAAAAAGACAATAGAAAAAAATTGTGTGGAAATTAAGAGAAGAGGTAGTGATAAAATAGAGCTAATAGAAATTAACAAATTAATTGAATTTATAAAAAATGAACTTTAAAGAAATATTTTC
>JAQUXE010000013.1 GCA_028692555.1 Minisyncoccota bacterium | reverse complement strand
TTAATGGAAGAAGCAGAAAAAAGAGATCACAGAAAGCTTGGCAGAGAGTTAGATCTATTTCATACAGAAGAAGAAGTTGGTATTGGTTTAGTATTGTGGCATCCAAAAGGAGCAATCATATGGAGGTTAATCGAGGATTTTTGGTATAAAAAGCATTTAGAAAATGATTATGAACTAGTAAGAACTCCTCATATTGGAAGCAGAAAACTTTGGGAGCGTTCTGGCCATTGGGGTTTTTATTCTGATAGTATGTATCCCCCATTAGAAGTTGGTCAATCATTAGAAGATAGTCAAAATAAAGAAGAAGTTAAGGACTCAGAACAATTCTTACTAAAACCAATGAATTGCCCATTTCATGTTTCTATATACAACAATTCTCCTAGATCATATAGAGATCTTCCTATGCGCTGGGCAGAAACAGGAACAGTTTATCGCTTTGAAAAAAAAGGAGAACTTTCTGGTTTAACTAGAGTTAGAGGTTTCACTCAAGATGACGCTCATATAATTTGTAGAGAGGACCAAGTAGAAGAAGAATTAAAAAGAGTAATTGATTTTATACTTTTCATTTATAAATCATTTGGATTTGATGTTAATTCAGTTAAAGTTTATCTTTCGCTAAGAGATGAGAATGATAAGATGAAATATGCTGGAACAGACGAAGGATGGAATTTCTCAGAATCAGTTTTAAGAAAAGTTGCCATAGAAAAGAGCCTTAACTTTGTAGAAGAAAAAGGAGAAGCAGCTTTCTATGGCCCAAAACTTGATTTCAAAATTAAAGATGTTTTAGGAAGAGAGTGGCAATGTTCTACTCTTCAATTTGACTTTAATCTAGCCGAAAGGTTTGATATGACATTTACTAATGATAAGGGAGAGAAAGAACAGCCATATATGCTTCACAGGGCCTTATTTGGCTCATTTGAGAGGTTTATCGGCCTCCTACTAGAACATTATGCTGGAGCACTACCATTTTGGTTGTCGCCCGTTCAAGTTAAGATTATTCCTGTGAGTGAAAATCATATTGACTATGCGATGGAAATTAAAGAGAAGTTAAAAGAATATCGTGTAGAAATAGATAAAAACAATGATACAATTGGTAAAAAGATTAGAAATGGAGAAATGGAAAAAGTTCCCTATTTACTTGTTGTGGGAGACAAAGAAAGAGAAGCCCAAACAGTAAGCGTAAGACAGAGAGGAAAAATTGACTTAGGAGTAATGACTATTGAAAAATTCTTAGAAACTGAAAAATGAAAAAATATCATATAATTACTTTTGGTTGTCAGATGAATAGATCTGATTCTGAAAGAATTGCTTCTTTCTTCGAAAAGAAAGGATATATTGAAACACATAACATTAAAGATGCTGACAAGGTTATCTTAAATATGTGTTCAGTTAGACAATCAGCTGTAGATAGAGTATATGGCTTAGTTCCCCAGCTTCAGAAACTAAAAGCTGAAGTAATTATTACTGGTTGCGTTTTAGACAGAGATTTTGAAAAGTTATCTAAAGATTTTACTGTTTTAAATAAAGAAGATTTTAAAAAGGACTTCTTTAGTATAGTGCCAAAGTATTCAAATAATATTCAGGCCTTTGTTCCTATTTCTGATGGTTGTAACAACTTTTGTACTTATTGTGCCGTTCCCTTTACCAGAGGTAAATTAATTTCAAGGAATTATAATCAAATAATTAAAGAAATTAATTCACTTATTAAAAAGGGATATAAAGAGATATGGCTCTTAGGAGAAAACGTTAATCAGTATAATTATAATAATGTTGATTTTGCTGATTTAATAAAAAAGATTAATGAAATTGAAGGAGACTTCTGGGTTAAATTTACTAGCCCTAATCCAAAAGATTTTAGTGATAAAATAATTAATGCTTTTTCTAATTCATCTAAGTTTACTTCTTATTTAAACTTACCTTTACAATCAGGAGATAATGATATTTTAAAGGCAATGAATAGGCCATATACAGCAGAAAAATATTATCAATTAGTTAGAAAGATAAGAAAGAATATTAAAGATGTTAGCATATCAACTGATATCATTGTTGGATTTCCAGGAGAAACAAAGAAGCAGTTTAAAAATACAGAAAAACTTTTTAGAAAAGTTGGTTTTAGTATGGCTTACATTTCTCAGTACTCCCCTCGTCCACAATCACTTGCTTTTGATAAAATGAAAGATGATGTTACTAAAAAAGAAAAGAGAGAAAGAGAAAAAATCTTGACTGACATATTAAGAAAAAGTGCATTAAAAGAGAACAAAAAACTTCTTAAAAAAGAAGTTAAGGTTCTTGTGTTAAATAAAGATGGAGAATATTTTACTGGAAGAACTGGTCAAAATAAAGCAATTAGATTTAAATCAAGTAAAAATGTCATGGGGACATTTCAAAAAATCAAGATTAATAAAATAAGTGCATGGAGCCTTGAGGGAGAAATAGTTAAGCCTAAGCTAATCGTGATTGTTGGCCCTACTGCATCTGGAAAAACTGATTTAGCAATGAAGTTAGCAGAAAAGTTTAATGGAGAGATTGTTTCTGCTGATTCTCAGATGATATATAAGGAGATGGATATAGGAACGGCTAAGCCACCCAAGAATACTCATCATATGGTTGATTTAATTAAACCCAATGAAGAATATAATGTTGCATTATACAAAGAAAAAGCAATTGAAGTGATAGATGATATTATAAGAAGGGGCAAGCAACCATTTTTAGTTGGAGGAACAGGCCTATACATCAAAGCAATTACTGATAATTTAACTTTTCCTAAAATTGAAAATAATAAAGAACTAAGAGATGAATTAGAAAGGAAAACAATTGAAGAATTATTTTTAGAATATCAAAAAATTGATGAAGAAGGTTCTAAGATAATTGATAGAAAAAATAAGAGGCGCTTAATTAGAGCTATTGAAGTAACCATGGCCCTAAATGAGAGCTTTTTTAAAGAAAGGAAAGAGGAAGAATTGTACGATTGTATTATCTTAGGAATTAAAACTAATAAGGAAGATCTAGAAAATCAAATAAGAAAAAGAGTTGATAAAATGATTAAAGACGGGTTAGAGAAAGAAGCTAAGAAGATATATAAAAAATACGGTATATTAAAAACTATTGGATACCAAGAATGGCGAGATTATTTTGAAAATAATAGCACCCTAGAAGAAGTAAAAAGTAAAATTATTAATAATACAATTAAATATTCAAAGAGGCAGATTACTTGGTTTAAAAAAGACAAGAAAATTAAGTGGCTCTAGTAAGGAACTTCCGGCCTTCTTCTATCACTACAATAGAAGATGCCATTAAGATAATAAATCCCCATTCTTGAATAGTTAGAGCAGTTGTTCCTAGTATGCTTTGCATAAAAGGATTATAAACGGCAGCAAGTTGTAGTAATACAGCTATAATTGTTCCGAAAACTAAGAACTTGTTTGAAAAAATATCTTTATTAAATATCGATCTTGTTTCGCTTCTACAATTCCAAACATTAAACCATTGAAATACAGCTAAAACAGTTAAAGAGATTGTTAGGGCCTTCGTCATATCAATCATATAATATTGTTTGAATAGCAAAAGAGTTCCCATCCCCATGATTAAAGAAAACATAATCATTCTTTGAACCATAAGCTTGTCAATTAAAAACTTATTTGGTTTTTTAAATTGATTTTTTAATAAGCCACCTTCTTTAGGATCAAAGGCCAATGCAGCGTCTAATATTCCATCGGTAACAAAATTTAACCAGATTATTTGAACTGCCAAGAGCGGTAGTGGCATATCAAGCAATAGTGCAGTTAAAATGACAAACACTTCGGCCATTCCGGTAGACAATAAGTATAATAAAACCTTCTTAATCGATTTGTAAATTCCCCGTCCCTCTTCTATGGCAGAAACAATTGTCTCAAAATTATCATCTAATAATATGATATCAGAGGCCTCTTTTGCTACCTCAGTTCCTATTCTACCCATAGAGATGCCTAAATCAGCAGCAACTAAGGATGGTGCATCATTAACCCCGTCCCCAGTCATTGCAATAGTTTTTCCAAGCGACCTAAATAAGTTAACAATTCTTAATTTATGTTCTGGATTAACCCTTGCAAAAACACTAACGCTACCTATTTCTTTAAGGGCTTCGCTATCAGACATATTATCCAATTCTACACCAGTAATAATTTTATCGTCTTTAAGATATATCCCCGCTTCTTCTGCAATTGATTTAGCAGTAATTTTATGATCTCCTGTTATCATTACAACCTTTATGCCTGCATTTTGAGCTTTTAAGATTGAATCAGAAACTTCTAATCTTAAAGCATCTTTCATTCCTAAAAATCCAACAAAAGATAGCTCTTCAGTTTTATTATCGTTTTTCTGCGCAACGGCAATCACCCTTAACCCCTCATTTAGCATTTTCAATAGGTTTTTCTCAATATCATCTCTTTTTATTCTAACATTCTTCCCATTTTTATACATTTTAGTACAAAGCTCTAAAACTTCTTCTGGGGCACCCATAACTATCAAATTTTTTTTGTAAAAAGATGACTTGTATTTTTTTTGATAATCAAAAACATTATCTTCTAGCTTGGGATATTGTTTATTTAGTTCCTCTTTATGAAAACCAACTTTTTGTCCAAAAACTAGAATGGCTGCTTCTGTTGGGTCACCAGCAATATGCCAAAGATCATCTTCTTTAGAATAAATAATTCTCGCTTCGGCACAAAGAGAAGAAAGTTTCGCTAAATAAACTAAATCAGAATCATCAACGGGATTAATATATTCGTTACTCATTTTAATATCTCCCCTTGGTTCATATCCTATTCCTTCAATTTCATAAAAATTATTATTAGTAAAAACTTTTTTAATAACAAGCTCATTTTTCGTGATTGTTCCTGTTTTATCAACAGCAATAATATCTGCTTGCCCAAGGGCCTCAACTGCCTGAAGCTTTTTAACTAGTGCATTTCTTTTTCCCATCCTCCAAACACCCATAGCAAGTATTAAGGTAATTACAACGGGAAGACCTTCAGGAATTACAGATACAGATAGAGCAACAACGGAAAGAATCATTTCTTCAACCGAATGATTATGCCACAAACCAACAATAAATATAATTATAGCTAAAAATAAGACAGCCCTAATAATTAATGTTGATAAAAACTTAATATTATTCTTAAGTGGAATTTCCGTATCAATTTCACTTATTTTATCTGCTATCTTTCCAATACTAGTATTTTGTCCTGTTGCAAAAACAACAGCTCTTGCATTACCAGAAACAACTACTGTTCCTTTTAATACATCGTCTTCAATATTTTTATAAATTGGTTTTGATTCTCCCGTCATCGCTGCTTCGTCTACCCTTAATCCGTTAGAAATTATTATTTTTGCATCAGCTGGAATTTTTTCTCCTTCTTGTAAGATTATTATATCCCCAGGGACTATTTCACTGTCAGATATTATAAACTCTTGGTCATCTCTTAATACTGTTGCCTTTGTTTCAACGAAATTCTTAAGAGCAAGGATTGTGTTTTGGGCTCTACCTTCTTGGAAAGATCCAATAATAGCATTTAACATCAAAACAATTAAAATAACTATTGCATCTACCCACTCACCCATTAAAGAAACAACAACACATGCTCCTAATAGAATATATATTAAGGGGCTCTTGAATTGATTTATGAAAATAGAAAAAAGGTCTTCTGGCTTTTTTTCGGGAAGTTCATTTTTTCCATATTCTTCTAATCTTTTTTCTACCTCAAAAGCAGTTAAGCCCTTTTCAGTAGTTTGCAACTCTTTAAAGATATTCATCTTGTGTAAATTGTTTGAGTTGGAAAAGCAAATTCTATTTTCTTCTTACTAAATGCTTCCATAATTTTTAGATTAATTTCTTGTTGAATATCCATATATTCTTTGTAATTAGGAGTAGATAGGTAAAAAGATGCTTCAAAATCTAATGAAAAATCACCAAACTTCTTAAAATGAACCCTGTCTATCCTTGTAGCTTCAAAAGCTTCAATTATATCTTCAACAATTTTAGGGATTTCTCTTAATTTTTTAGTTGGAGTATCATAAGTAACACCAAAATTAAAGACGACCCTCCTTTCTTTCATCTTCTTAAAGTTCTGAATAACAGATGATGTTAGATCTTTATTTGAAACAACTATCTCTTCTCCAAATAATGACCTTAGACGAGTAGTTTTGATTCCTATTTTTTCAACAACACCTTTTTGATCTCCAAACATAATGAAATCACCAACAACAAATGGCTTATCAAAATATATTGCAAAAGAACTAAATAGGTCGGATAGTATATTTTGCAATGCAAAAGCAATTGCTACACCACCGATACCTAAACCAGCAACAAACGAAGTAATGTTAATATTTAAATTAGATAAAATAAATAATACTGCCATTACCCATAGGGCAAATTTAACGGCTTTGGTTAGCAAATCAACGGCTGATTTTTCGCTTGGATCATTCGTGTTAACTACCTTTCCAGCAAAATAATTAATTAATACTTGAACAGCAACCATTGCTTGAGTAACAATCCAGATTAATAGAATAGTGTCTAGTGTTTTTTCTAAAAATATAGGCAATGATAATAGCTTGGTTGATATGTAAAAAGATAGATAAATATAAAATGATGGTTTGATTGAATTAACAACATCTATTAGCGTATTGTCAAAGTTAATTTTAGTTTGATTTGCAAGGTGTGAAAGTTTTTTAAGAATTATTGTGTTAAAAAACTTAAAACCAAGAAAAAGAATTATGAACAATCCTAAAGATTTAAAATATAATAATAATTCGTTGTTAAAAATTGTATAAGTTAAGTCAATCATATTAATTTTTTAATTATTTCTTCTGCTTTTTGGGGCGTAATTTTACCTTTTGATTTTGCCATTACTTGACCAACAAGGAACATAAAACTATTTGTTTTTCCTTTCTTGTAATCTTCTACGGCTTTTGTATTATTGCTAAGCACCTCTTTAATAACATTTTCTATTTCTGAATCATCTGTAATTTGAGACAATCCCTTTTCTTCTAATATATGAGAAGGATCCCCTTTGGTTTTGTACATTTCTAATAATATTATTTTGGCAATATTGCTTGATATTTCTCCGCTCTCAAGCATTGAAATTAATTCAGCAAAATTTTCAGGAGTTATTTTTTCTTCTATCTTTTCAAAGCCAGGGTCATTTTTAATAATTGCTTGCAAGTCGGTAATAATATAGTTTGAACAAGCTTTAGTAGAATTGTTTTTTGAACCACCATGACTTCTCCATTTATCAAGTTCAGAGATTACTTTTTCAAAATAATTAGCTAAAGGCGATTCGTTGATATAAAATTCTACACTTTTATCATCTAAACCATACTCTTCTTTAAATCTTTTTCTTTTTTGATCAGGAAGCTCAACCAATCTTCTTTTGATGTTTAAAATTTCTTCATCAGATATGTTTAATGGTGGCAAGTCAGGATCAGGAAAATACCTATACTCAAAAGCATCTTCTTTACTTCTTTGATCCATTGTAACTTGTCTATCATCATGCCATCCTCTTGTTTCTTGCTTTACTTTTTCACCTTTTTCAATTATTTCTTTTTGTCTTTTTGTTTCGTATTCAATTGATTTTTCAACTGCCTTAAAAGAATTTAAATTTTTAACTTCTACTTTTGTTCCCAATTCTTCTGTTTCGCTTAATGATATGTTGACTTCACACCTCATTTGTCCTTTCTCCATATTGGCTCCAGAAATATCATTATATTTCAAAATTAATTGTAATTCTTGGGCAAACTTTTTTGCTTCTTCTGCAGAATTAATATCGGCTTCAGTTACTAATTCCATTAATGGAACGCTAGAACGATTGAAATCAACTAGCGTAGAAGATCCTTCATGGATTAACCTAGCAGTATCTTCTTCCATATGAATTCTGTTAATTCTTATCCTTTTAACTGTTCCGTCATCTAAATGAACATCTAGGTGCCCGTTTTTACATATTGGAAAATCAAATTGAGTTATTTGATAACCCTTTGGTAAATCAGGATAAAAATAGCTTTTTTTATCAAACCTTGAATAATTCTTAATCTCGCAGTTTAATGCCATTCCAGCTAAGATTATTTTCTCTATTGCTTCTTTATTAATGGTTGGCAATGCTCCAGGGTGGCCTAAACAGATTGGACAAGTGTTTTTGTTTGGCTCTTTTTCTTCTGGATCATTTCTACAAGAACAAAACATTTTTGAATTTGTTTTTGCTTCTATATGTATTTCTAATCCAATTGTTGGTTTTAACATATTATTTATTTTTCATTATTGAAACTCCACTAGATGATCCCACTATATCAGCTCCAAATTTAATCATTAGCTTAACATCTTTTAGTGTACTTATCTTTCCCGATGCTTTTATTAGAAGTCCAGGAGCATTCTTTCTCATAATTTCTAAATGGTGGCCCTTTTCTTTTAGTTCTCTGTTTTCTAATGGATCTTTTTCTGTCGCTGTTTTAACACAAATTGCTCCAGCTTTTTTAACAATTTGTGAGGCCTTAGCAATATCATCATCAGTTAAAAATCCACTTCCTATAATCACCTTAGTGTCTTGCAATTTACAAATTGGTCTTAGATCTTTCTCAATTTTTGACCATCGATCATGAATTACATCTGGAATATTTATTACAATATCTAAATCATCTGCTCCATCTTTAACTGCTTTTTCTGCCACTTTTAATCTTTCTTCATGGCTGCTGTCACCAATTGGATCATCTATCAAAACCACTGTTTTAATTCCTGTTCCTGCTAATTGATCGCTCACTAGCTTAACCCATCTAGGTCTTATACAGACGCCCCTAAATTGATATTGCTTGGCCTCGTCACAAGTTTTAATTATATCTTCCTTTTTAGCGTCTTTTTTAATGTTTGTATGATCAATATATTCGTTTATCTTCATATTATTTTATTTACTATATTAATAATATCTTTTGTTACTTCTTCTATTGGTCTTTCTCCATCAACCACCTTCCAATTATATTTTTTTGCTGTTTCTTCAAAATTATTAAATAAACTTTTTAAAAATTTCTTATCTCCTTCGTGCCTATCTAAATCTTTTTGTGATGACTTTCTCTCAAATGAAATTTCTGGAGATATTTTTATATATATAACTAAATCTGGCTTCACCAATCCAAACATTTGAGACAATGTTTCTAATTTAGATATGGGCATTCCTTTAATCTTTTGATAAACAATCGTTGATGTAAAATATCTGTCAGACAAGATTATTTTACCATCTTTCAAATTATTTTCCAAGTATTCTTTATCTTTAATAAAATCAGCGAAATATAATAGGGTTTGAGCTTCAACATTGAAATCATATTCTTTGCTATGAAGCCAATCCCCTATTAAATCACCTATTGGTTTTCCATATTCAGGGTATTTTCTTAAAACAATATTGTGTCCTTTTTGAGATAAAAAATCAGACAAAAGTTTTGTCTGAGTCCCTTTGCCACAGCCATCAATGCCTTCTATGACTATAAACTTACCTTTATTGTTCATTCTTTTTCTAACTTACTTTCTTGTGGATGTTTAGCGTCAACATATTTAGCATTTTTCTTTTTGTAATAAGGATTGGTCGTTGGGGTTAAAAGTTTCTCAAAAACTAATTGGCAAATTCTTGTCTTGGGATAAAGTAAAACTGGTATCATTCCAATATTTTCCATTTCTAGAACAATCTTACCCCTAAATCCTGGATCAATATGCCCTGCTGTTGAATGTATAACAATTCCCAACCTTCCAAGAGATGATCTTCCATCAATTCTAGCAGCAACATCATCTGGTAAAAATACCTCTTCCATAGTTACACCTAAAACAAATTCTCCTGGATGAAAAACAAAGGGCTCATCATTTTCTATCTTAATTGTTCTTGTCATACCATTAAAGCTTTCTGGGTCCCTAGTATCAATTACTGCTTTTTTTGTATGCTCAAAAACAGCGAACTCGTCGCCCAATCGTAAATCAAGAGAAGCTGAACCAAGTTGTTCTTCTAAGTTAGGTGCTGGATTTATCTGAATTTTGTTTTCGTCTATTAATTTTTGGATATCTTGATTAGATAAAACCATGATTAATCAATAACTTCTATTCCTAAAGATCTTGAAGTTCCTTCAAGTGTTCTTAATGCTTGGCCCTCATCTTTTGTGTTTAGGTCTGGCATTTTTTGTTTTAATACTTCTCTTAGTTGATCTCTAGTTATCTTACCAACTTTTTTTGTATTTGGTTTTCCAGAGCCCTTTTCAAGTCCAATAGCTGCTTTAATTAATTCTGCTGCTGGAGGTTGTTTTGTAAGCATGCTAAAACTTCTGTCTTCGTAAACAGTAATTTCAACTGGAATTTTAAAATTTCCTTTATCTTTAGTAAGGTCATTAAACTTCTGACAAACTTCTGCAATGTTTAGTCCGTGAGGAGCAAGTGCTGGACCAACTGGAGGTGCGGGAGTTGCTTTTCCTGCTTTTATCTGTAATTTTATAATAGCTTTAACTTTTTTTGCCATAATTATATCTTTTTAATTTGTAATGAATCTAGTTCTAGTGGAGTGTCTCTACCGAACATATTAATTAATACTTTTACTTTTCCTCTTTCTTTGTCTATTCCTGAAACCTTACCATCTGAATCTTTAAAAGGTCCATCAACTATTTTAATGGCATCACCAATTGAAAAATCAATATTGTATTTTGGCTCCTCTACTTCAACCCTCTTTTTAAGAGACAACATTTCATCTAATGAAACTGGTAAAGGTATTGTTCCTGAACCAACAAATCCTGTAACATTTGGCGTGTTTCTAACAACATACCATGAATCATCTGTAACGATCATTTCTACTAGAACATAACCTGGGTATAACTTTTCCTCTACTGTTCTTTTTTTACCATTTCTAATTTTAATCTTTTTTTCCTTAGGAACCATGACATTAAAGATTTTGTCTTCCATTCCTAGTGATTCAATTCTTTGAGCTAAACTTTTAGCAACAGCGTCTTCATATCCAGAATAAGTATGTAAAACATACCATCTCTTTTCAGTTGTAATTTGTTGTTTTGACATATTTTAGAATATATAAGTCTCTAATAAATGCATGTATAATAAATCAAATAAACCTAAAATAACCGCTACAAGTATACAGATAGCAAGGACGGTAATGGTATATTTAATAGTTTCTTTGCGAGTTGGCCATGTAATTTTTTTTATTTCAGACATTGGCCCACTTAAAAATTTTCCTGTTTTCATACATTGATAGATTAGCAAAAAGAATAGTAAATGTCAATTTTTAAACATCTAAATTTTTAACACTTTTAGCTGATGTTTGGATGAATTTTTTTCTTGGAGCAACTTCTTTCCCCATTAAAATATCAAAAGTTCTATCTGCTTCAACTGCATCTTCAATTTTAACTTGTAGTAAAATTCTTTGATTAGGATCCATAGTTGTCTCCCATAATTGCTCTGGATTCATTTCTCCTAAACCTTTATATCTTTGTATAGAAACTTTTGTATCACTTTTAAAGTTCTTCAATATGTCTTCTTTTTCTTCTTCAAAATATGCATATTTAAAATCTTTGCCTTGTTGTATTTTGTATAGTGGTGGCTGAGCAAGGTAAAGGTAGCCATTATCAATTATGCTTTTAAAGTGCCTAAAAAATAATGTCATTAAAAGGGTTTTAATGTGGTTACCGTCAGAATCAGCGTCACACATAATAATAATTCTATGATATCTTAATTTTTCAATGTTAAAATCATCAGCAATGGCAGTTCCCAAAGCAATAATTAAATTTTTAACTTCTTCTGAAGAAAGCATTCTGTCCAATCTAACTCTTTCAACATTTAATATTTTTCCTTTCAATGGTAGAATTGCTTGAAATCTTCTATCTCTTGCTTGCCTTGAAGATCCGCCAGCTGATTCTCCCTCTACAATATATATTTCTGACTCTTCTGGTTTTCTAGATATGCAATCAGCAAGTTTTCCCGGCAAAGACAATCCGTCCAAAACTCCCTTCCTTAGAATTGTTTCCTTAGCTGCTTTCGCTGCTTTTCTTGCCTTGTATGATAGAACTGATTTTTCAATAATTGCTTTTGTATCTTGAGGATATCTCTCCAGGTAATCTTGTAAAACCTCAGAAACAACTGCTTCAACAGCTGTTCTTGCTTCAGTATTACCTAGCTTACCTTTTGTTTGACCTTCAAATTGAGGATCTCTAATCTTAACTGAAACAACAGCTGTTAATCCTTCTCTAATATCATCACCAGTTAAGTTTGGCTCTGATTCTTTAAGAAATCCACCTTTTCTAGCAAAATCATTGATCAATCTCGTTAGAGCTGATCTAAAACCAGTTAAATGAGTTCCTCCTTCAACTGTATAAATATTATTTGTAAAACTATCTTCCTGTATTTCATAATCATCTGAATATTGGAAAGATGCTTCAACACTTACTCCTTCTTTTTCTCCTGAGCAATAAAAAGGATTACTATGTATAGTTTTAGATGCCTTGTTTAGGTACTTTAAATATGAAACAATTCCACCTTCAAAAAAGAAGTGATAGTCAAAAGTATCTTCAGGGTCTCTTTGATCGTAAAAATCAATTCTTATTCCTTTAGTTAAGTATGCTTGTTGTCTAAAATGAGCAAGTAACTTCTTTTTGTCAAAATAAATTTCCTTAAAAATTTCTTCATCGGGCTGGAAAATAATAGTAGTTCCTTTGTTTTTACAAGTTCCAATTTTCTTAACTGCTGAAGTTGGTTTGCCCTGCTTATACTCTTGAGCATGTTGGCTTCCATCTCTGCAAACTTCTGCTCTCATATTCTTTGATAAAGCACAAACAACAGAAACACCAACACCATGCAATCCACCTGATATTTTATATGCATCTCCACCAAACTTGCCTCCTGCGTGAAGAGTTGTCATAATTGTTTCTAGTGCTGATTTTTTAGTTTTCTCGTGAACATCAACTGGAATACCTCTACCATTATCTACCACTTTAACATAGTTATCAGGAAGTAAATAAACTTCAATTTTATCACAATGACCTCCTAATGCTTCATCTAATGCATTATCCACTACTTCATAAACTAAATGATGCAGTCCTTGTGGTCCAGTTGAAC
>JAQUXE010000012.1 GCA_028692555.1 Minisyncoccota bacterium | reverse complement strand
TTTTTCCACATAGTAAAAATATCTTGATAATATGAAATCTTTGTGTTATAAGGAATTATATGGAAAATCAAACATTACAAAAGCTAAACGATACCGTTTCTGTTCCTCGCCCAGGAGAACTTATTGACGGCAAAATTCTTGCAATTGAGAATTTATCTATGTATTTAGATATCGGACCTAAAAAAACAGGAATAATATATGGTGCTGAATATCAAAATGCTAAAAACATATTGAAAAATATAAAAATAGGGGACACTATTTCGGTTAAAGTTGTTTCTCCCGAAAACGAAGATGGTTTCGTTGAGTTGTCGCTAAAAGAAGCTGCAAAAGAATTAGCATGGCAAACAGTTAGAGATAAGAAAGAGAAAAACGAAGAATTTGAAGTTAAGATTGTGAAAGCAAACAAAGGGGGATTAATGACCGAAGTTTCTGGTATCCCAGCATTCTTACCAACATCTCAACTTTCAGCTGAAAATTATCCTCGAGTTCCCGAAGGAGACAAGTCAAAGATATTAAGAAAGTTACAATCATTTATTGGTCAAGAAATTAAAGTTAAAGTTTTGGACTTTGATGAAAAAAGTGGTCAAGTAATTTTAACTGAAGAATCAAAAGGAACCGAGCAGGCACAAAATGCAGTTAGCTTTGTAAAAGTAGGGGACACGGTTGAGGGAAAGGTATCAGGGATTGTTAATTTTGGTGCTTTTATAAAATTTAAAATAGTAGATGGTTCAGAAATAGAAGGTCTTGTTCATATCTCTGAATTAGACTGGCAATTGATAGATGATCCATCTCAAGTAGTTGAAGTTGGTCAAGATGTTAAAGCTCAAGTAATAGAAATCACACAGGGTAGAGTTTCTTTATCAATCAAAAATCTTAAAAAAGATCCATGGCAAGAGCTTGATTTTAAGACAAACGATACAGTAAAAGGAATTGTAACAAGATTTAATCCTTTTGGTGCTTTTATCCAAGTTGTTGATGATAAGATAAAAGACGAAGAAGCAAAAATACAAGGACTTATTCATGTTTCTGAGTTTGGCTCTGAAGATAAAATGAAAGAAGCGCTTGAATTAAATAAGAACTACGATTTTCAAATTTTAAGTTTCCAACCTCAAAGACACTGGATGTCATTAAAAATAAAATAGAACCATGAAGAGTCCAATAAAAGGCCTTCTTAAAAATATTTTCATAGTTATTTTAATCTTCTTATTTCTAGGAGCCGTTTTTGGTCTTTTCAATACTTCAAAAGATGAAGTTTTAGAGGTTTCAATTACTAAACTAGCAGAACAGATCAATTCCGAAGAGGTAAAAGAGATTAAAGTAATAGGAAGTGATATCTATATTACCTATAATGACGAATCAAAAGCAATCACCAAAAAGGAGGTGGGGGATACACTTAGTCAGGCACTTTTAAACTATGGAACAACTCAAGAAAAACTAAAAAGCATCTCTTTTATCTTTGAAGAGGTGGATGAGTCTTGGGCTGGAATACTAGCATTCTTAGCAATGTTCATTTTACCACTATTACTAATTGGTGTTTTCTTCTTCATGATATTCAAGAATGCTAAAGCAGGAGCAGCGCAAACATTTGATTTTACTAAAACAAAAGCAAAGATTTTTGGTGCGGAGGGGCATCCCAAAGAGAAGGTGACGTTTAAAGATGTTGCTGGATTAAAAGAAGAAAAACAAGAATTAGAAGAAATAGTGGATTTTCTTAAGAATCCTCAAAAGTATCTAAAAATGGGGGCAAGAATTCCTAAAGGTGTATTATTAGTCGGTCCTGCTGGTTGCGGAAAGACATTGTTAGCAAGGGCTGTTGCTGGAGAAAGCAATGTCCCATTTTTCTCTGTAGCTGGATCATCATTTGTAGAGATGTTCGTTGGTGTTGGCTCAGGTAGAGTAAGAAGTTTGTTTAATGCAGCAAAGAAGCATCAGCCTTGCCTTGTCTTTATTGATGAATTAGACAGTATTGGAAGGGCAAGAGGGCCAGCAATTACGGGAGGTAACGAGGAAAGAGAGCAGACATTAAATCAATTATTAACTGAGATGGATGGATTTGAGCAGAATGCTAAGATTATAATTTTAGCAGCTACTAATAGACCTGATGTTTTGGATCCAGCACTATTAAGGCCCGGAAGGTTTGATAGAAAAGTTGTGATTAATTTACCTGACATTCAAGAAAGACAAGATATTTTAGGTATTCATTCAAAAGGAAAGCCATTGGGAGAAGATATTAATTTAAGAGAGGTCGCAGAGAGGACGCCAGGATTTTCTGGAGCGGACTTATCTAATGTTTTTAATGAAGCTGCCATTTCTTCAGCCAAAGAAGACAGTAAAATAATTTCACAAAAACAATTATTGGATTCAATCGAAAAGGTTTTGTTAGGAACAGAGAGAAGAAGTCATATTATGACTGATAAAGAAAAAGAGATAATTGCTTATCACGAGGCAGGTCATGCACTAGTAAGTCAGAAATGTTCTGACGCAGAACCAGTTAGAAAGATATCAATTATTGGTAGGGGACTTGCAGCAGGATATACCTTAAAGGTTCCTAGGGAAGAAAGAATGTTAAAGAATAAAAGAGAGTTTGAGGCAGAGATTGCCGTTCTCTTAGGTGGACAGCTTACAGAGAAAATGGTATTTGGAGAAACAACCACTGGTTCCTCTGATGATTTAAATAAAGCGAGTGCGATAGCAAGAAATATTGTTAAAAAATATGGAATGTCTGATATGGGGCCAGTTGTTTTTGGCAAAAGAGAATCTTCAACGTTCTTAGGTGGAGAATCAGAAACAAGAAATTACTCAGAAGCAACCGCAGTTAAAATAGATGAGGAGGTGAATAAAATAATTGAAAGAGCAAAAGAAGAAGCAGAAGACATATTGACTAAAAATAGGAAAGTGCTAGACAAAATAGCAAAGACATTAATTAAAAAGGAAACAATAGAAAAAGAGGAGTTCGAAAAGTTAGTGAAATAAATGCGCGTGTAGCTCAGGTGGTTAGAGCACAGCTCTTATAAAGCTGGGGTCGATGGTTCGAGTCCATCCATGCGCACCACTTGTTTTTTTCTATAATCTAAGATAATCTTTTATTGGAGCATTGAAATGTTGGCGAGCGAAGTTTTAGAAAAAACATACCTTGCATTGAAGGAAGATCGTCCAGAACTTTGTTTTAATCCTGTTTATGCAGAGATTGCAAACGATGGATTTGAAAAAGGTTACATTGTTTACAAGCTATGTTTCATATTGGATGAATCATGGGTTGTTTCTTTTGGAAGAAAATGTGGTAAGTATCCTGGGAAAAGGTACGATTGCGACATCGCTATTATTCCAATCGATCTTAACAAAAGTACCGCAGAAATGCTTCATGGCAATAAGTATTTTTTCTATTCTCCGATTTTCACTTATATTTCGGGGGAATTTGCGGTAAGAAAAGATTCCTTTTTTTCAGAAAAAATGATAAGAGTTGTTTCAAAATTAGGAGAATTTCAAGTCAAAAAGGGTGCTTACAATGAATCAATTGTTGAACACCTAAAGGATAAGATAAAAGAAATTTTGTCCTAATTGAGATGGTAGATACCATCTTTTTATTTGACTAAAATCAATAAATCTAATAGAATACAAAAGAGCTAATTACCTCTGGGCGTATAGCTCAGTTGGTTAGAGCGTTACGTTGACATCGTAAAGGCCTCCTGTTCGAGTCAGGATACGCCCACCAAATTAAAATAAAAATTATGACAGAAGAAACAAAAAAAGAAGAAAATAATACTGAAAAAGAAGTTGAAACTAATGAAGCTGAGGTTATTGCTGAAGTTAATGAAGTTGAAACAAAAGATGTTGTTGAGGAGGAAGCTCCAACAGCAAAAGAAATTCCTGATGTTCAACCAGGAGACACTGTAAAAGTTCATCAAAAAATTACAGATGTTAGAGATGGTAAAACAAAAGAAAGAATCCAAGTTTTTGAAGGGGTTGTTTTGGCTAGAAAGCATGGCAAGGGCATTTCATCAACAATTACTGTGAGAAAAGTTATTGACGGAGTAGGCGTTGAGAGGATTTTTCCATTACACTCACCGTTTATTGAAAAGATAGAGATCGTTAGAAGTTCAAAAGTAAGAAGAGCCAAATTGTATTACTTAAGAGAAGCAAAAGGAAGAAAGGCAAGATTAAAAACAAAAGAAGAAAAAACCCAGGGCGAGTGATGGAATTGGCAGACATCTATGCTTGAGGGGCATAGGGGATTATTCCCGTGCGGGTTCAAGTCCCGCTTCGCCCACAGGTTAGATGATTTAAGGGCGGTTAGCTCAATTGGCAGAGCACTTCGTTTACACCGAAGGGGTTAGGGGTTCAAGTCCCTTACCGCCCACCAGATGCCGAGGTAGCCAAGTCGGTCACGGCGAATGTCTGAAAAACATTAGATTCCGGTTCGATTCCGGACCTCGGCACAATAGTAATGCGGGCGTCGTATAGTGGCTATTATGCAACCTTGCCAAGGTTGAGACGGCAGTTCGATTCTGCTCGCCCGCTCCATAATTAAATTACAAAATATGAAAATAAATTGGTGTGGAGATTCTTGTTTCGAAATAAATTGTACGTCAAAAGATAAAGAAAATATCTTAACTGTTGTTGACCCAAAAGAGGGGAAAAAATTCAACAAGGCAGATATTATTTTACAAACTCACTCAAAGGAAAACGGCTTTAAGACAGGCGAACAGTTTGTCATTTCTTCTTGTGGAGAATACGAAAGAAAGGGTATTTTTATTCAAGGAATAATGTCTTTTCAAGACGATGGAAATATTATCTACACCCTAGAAGTTGAAGATGTAAGAATTTGTCATTTAGGATATTACAAAAAAGATAGCTTAAATGAAGAGCAGATTGAAGAAATAGGCAACATTGATATTTTAATGGTTCCAATTGATGGAAACAAAACAATTAATCATTCAGAAGCAGTAAAAATAATTTCTTTGATTCAACCATCAATTATTATTCCAATGTGTTACAAGAAAGAATCTTTAGAGCAATTCTTAAAAGCGATGGGAGAGAAAGACATTGAGAGTAAAGATAAGTTAACCATTCAAAAGAAAAACATTGCTTCATCAGATGATAAAGCAGAAATTGTAATTTTAGAAGAAAAATAAAATGGCAAAAAAAGAAGAAGAATTACAAAGCATAGGTAAAGTTGAAGAAAGAGAAATCTCTCTAGAAATGAAAGAGAGCTATATTGACTATGCAATGTCTGTGATTGTTGCAAGAGCTTTGCCTGATGTTAGAGATGGATTAAAGCCAGTACAAAGAAGAGTTTTGTACGCGATGTATGATATGGGAGTAAGGCACGATGCTAAGTTTAGAAAATCAGCAGCAGTTACTGGTGAGGTTTTGGGAAAATATCATCCACATGGTGACTCTTCTGTATATGGGGCATTAGTAAGAATGGCACAGGACTTTTCATTAAGATACCCGTTAATTAAAGGACAAGGAAACTTTGGAAGTATTGAGGGAGATCCACCTGCCGCTCAAAGATATACCGAGTGTAAATTATCAAAAATTGGAGAAGAGTTACTAAAAGATATTGACAAGGACACTGTTAACTGGGGAGAAAACTATGATGCTACAAGGAAAGAGCCATTAGTTCTGCCAGCACCATTGCCAGGATTATTGTTAAATGGTTCAACTGGTATTGCTGTTGGTATGGCAACAAACATCCCGCCACATAATTTAAAAGAAGTTTGTGACGCCCTAATACACTTAATTGATAATCCTAAAGCAGAAACAGAGGATCTGTTTGAGTTTGTCAAAGGTCCTGATTTTCCAACAGGGGGAATAATTTATAATAAAAAGGACATTCTTTCAGCATACTCTCAAGGAAAAGGATCATTTTTAGCAAGGGGTCGCGTTGAAATTATTGAAAAAGAAAAGAATAGCCAAATAGTAGTTACAGAAATTCCTTACCAAGTTGATAAATCAGCCCTTATTATCCAAATGGCTAATTTAGTTCAATCAAAAAGATTGGAGGGGATTAAAGATATTAGAGATGAGTCAGATAAAGATGGAATGCGTATTGCTATTGATTTACAAAGGAATTCAATTCCTAAGAAAATATTAAACATATTATACAAATATACTGATTTGCAGAAAAATTACCATTTAAATATGCTTGCACTAGTTAATGGAATTGAGCCAAGAGTTTTGAATCTAAAAGATGTTTTAGAATATTATTTAATTCACAAGCAAGAAGTTGTTGTAAGGAGAACGAAACATGAATTAGATAAAGCAAAGGAAAGAGCTCATATTTTAGAGGGAATTGCAAAAGCATTAGATAAAATTGATGCAGTAATTGAAACAATTAGAAAATCAAAAGATAAAGAAGAGGCCAAGAAGAATCTTTCTACAAAATTTAAATTAACTATAATTCAGGCAGAGGCAATTCTAGAAATTAAATTACACCAATTAGCTAAACTAGAAAAACAAAAAGTAGAAGAAGAGCTTGCTCAAAGATTAAAAGAGATTAAGGAGCTAACTAAAATACTAGAAAGCAAGGCTGAGCAAAAGAAATTAATGAAAAAAGAAATCCTTTCTGAGGTTGAAATGTACGGAGATGAAAGAAAAACAACCATTATGGCTAATAGTCCGCAAAGTATTTCTGAAGAGGATTTAGTGCCACTTGAAGATGCAATTGTGACATTAACCGCGGGAGGATACATTAAAAGAATTAATCCATCAGAATACAAAAAGCAAAACAGGGGAGGACAAGGAATGATGGGGATGAAGACAATGGAAGATGATGCAGTTTGTCACTTCTTTAGTGCCAAGACACATGACTCACTATTCTTCTTCACTGATTCAGGCAAGGCCTTCCAAACAAAAGTTTACGAAGTTCCAGAGGGTGTTAAAGCGAATAGAGGTAGGGGGCTTGCTAATTTCTTAGAAATATCTAGTCAAGATAAAGTTCTTTCTGTTCTAGCATTAGATAAGAAAGACAAGGAAGAGAATATAAAATATTTGGTAATGGCTACTAAAAACGGAGTAATCAAAAAAACACCGCTTAAGGAGTTTGAAAATGTTAGAAGAAATGGACTTATCGCAATTAAATTGAAACCTAGTGATGCTCTATGTAGCGTTAAGAAACTTGCTGATGGTGATGAGATAGTATTAGCAACTAAGAATGGTCAATCAATTAGATTCCTTGAAAAAGACATAAGACAGATGGGAAGAGCTGCTTCAGGAATTAGAGGCATTAAGGTCAAAAAGGGTGACGAGGTAATTCAAATGGAAGTTATTAAAAAAGATCAAGACAAGAAAGATTTATTATTGGTTTTAACCGAAAATGGATATGGAAAAAAGACATCATTATCAGAATATAAGATTCAAGGAAGGGGTGGCTCAGGTGTTAAGATTGCTCACATTACAACAAAAACTGGCTCATTAGCTAAGATAGAAACCATTGTTGGTAAAGACGATTTAATTGTAATTTCTAAAAAAGGACAAGTAATTAGAACTAAACTTAATGATGTTCCTAAGTTAGGAAGAGATACTCAAGGTGTTAAAATAATGAAGATGAAGGCGGGGGACAGCGTTGCTTCAGCGACTTGTGTAGAAAAAGAGATAGAAGAGTAGTTTACAAAGAATGTAGTTTTTTGTATAATAAAATTATGAATGGAGGATTTTTAAATCCAAATGAGATTATTAAGAATGTTCAATTAAGAAGCACAATGAGCGCCTGTGATTTAGGTTGCGGTTCAGGCGGTTGGGCTATTCCATTAGCTAAACAATTAAAGGACGGCACTGTTTATGCAGTAGATATTCTAGACGACGTTTTGTCTGTTCTTCAATCAAAAGCTTCTGCTCAGAACCTATTAAATGTAAAAACAGTAAAAGGGAATATCGAAGGAAGTATTAACTTAAGAGAGGATTATTTTGACTTGGTTTTAATGACCAATCTTTTATTTCAGGTGGAGAATAAATCAAAGGTTTTGGAGCTAGCTAAAAGGTTAATCAATCAAAATGGGATGATTCTAATAGTCGATTGGAAAAAAGATGCACAAATGGGATCAAGCGAGGGAAGAGTTTCTTTGCAGGAAATAAAAGAGATGTCTAGTAGTATAGGACTCAAAACAGAAAAAGAATTTGTTGCAGGAGCATTTCACTGGGGTTTAATTTTAAAAAAATTATGAAAAGATTGATTTTAATATTGTTAGTAATTTCTTTTTTCCCTATTCTTGTTTTTGGCGCTTGTCATTCTGAAAGACCAATGCTTGATAGTATAGATAGAGATAACTGTGTTTGGGGAGGGGGCACGTGGAATTCAACTGATTGTACGTGTTCTTCTGGTGATTCTGGAGGTGTTTCTGGGGGTGAGGATAGTGGAGAAACTAGTCCATGTGAACCAGGCAAAATTTGTAATCCGATAAAATACGAAACATTCGATGCTTTATTGGGAGCTTTCACTAGCTGGATTGTTAATATAGGATTAGCTTTAGCGCCGCTGGTTATTGTCTATGGTGGATTCTTGCACATAACTGCAGCAGGGAACCCTGAGCAGGCGAGCAAGGGAAAGAAATTAATTCTATATGCGGTCATCGGATTAATCGTAGTTCTTTTAGCTGGTAGTTTAATAGACATTATCAAAGATATCGCAAATACAACGGAATAACCTTGCTTTTTAAGAAGTAATTATGTTAGAATAATTTTAATGAAAAAAATGGAGATAAAAAATAGATTAATATCATTCTTGTTTGTGGTGACATTATTGACTCCTGTTATTGTTTTTGGAGAAGGCAACGCTGTGACAAAAACAATAGATGAAATAAGAGAATGGATTGTTTTGGTTTCTACGGGGCTAGCGATTCTTATGTATACAGTAAGTGGGTTTCTTTGGATGAGTGATGCTGGTAATGCTGAAAGAGTAAAAATGGCTAGAAGTATAATGGTTTCAACAACAATTGGTTTAATCATTATTTTAATGGCTGCGGCTATATCTAGTATTGTTGGTGATATTGTTCAAGTACCAGCATCATAATATAATAATAAGATAAGATTATAAAACAAAGGTCGTACTATGATTAAAAATAAATTTATGAATATGAATAAAAAAATATTAGGATTGGTCATTGTCACTTTATTCTTAGGTGTCGGTTTTGTTTTTGCAGGCGTTGATGGCTGTAAGATGAATACTAACCAAGCATTAAAGATAGACGCTACTATTTTTAATGGAGTTAGTACATGTCAAGCTGCGCTTTCAGGAATTGCTCCAAATCAAACATGTGAATACACTAAAGACAGTTGTGGAATATGTTGCTTAATGAATATGGTTTACAACATTACTAATTGGGTATTTGTTATCTTAATGGCAATAGCATCATTAATGATTATTTGGGGAGCTGTATTATTTACAACCTCATCAGGAGATCCAGAAAAGACGGGCACAGCGAGAAAGCTTATTATTTTCGCTGCAGTTGGTATTGTGGTTGCACTGTTCTCACAAGGAATTCCATTGGTGGTGAAGTTTGTAGTAGGCGCTTAATTATTGACACTCTCTTTCTTTTAGTATAAAAGGGGAGAGTGTTTTTATGCCGAGGTGGCGGAATTGGCAGACGCGTATGCCTTAGGAGCATATGCCCTTGTGGTGTGAGGGTTCGACTCCCTCCCTCGGCACATAAAAAAAGACCTTAGTGGTCTTTTTTAGTCTATAGATATTTTTTTGTTTTTTGCTCGCTCTATCTTTTGCATTCTTACAGTTAGTATCCCGTCTTTTATTTTTGCATCTATTCTTAGAGTGTCAATTTCTCTTGGTAGAATAATTTCTTTTGAGAACGGGCCCCAGTAGCATTCTTCTAAGAAGTATTTTCTGTTATCTTCTTTTGCTGGATTTTGTCTTTCTCCTTTAATGATTAAAATATCATTTTCTAAAGAGACATCTATTTCATTATTCTTAACTCCAGCGATGGCTGATTGAACAATAAGCTCGGTGTCTGTTTCATAAACATCAACTACTAATTGTCCTTTTGGGTTATCCCAGTTTTTTGTTTTTTCCATATATTATAATTTACAAACACTTTTTAATTTTTTAATTCTTTTAAGTCCTAATAAAAAGAATACGAATATTATTAGAACTAATCCAAGTGAACCAACTACACCACCTATTATATCTGATTCTAGGAAAAAGTTAAAGGCGGCATGAATAATTACTGCTAAGAAGAAACCAACGAAAGATAGGATATAGCGGTGTCTTAGGTGGTAGAATGATAGCGCTAAGAAGTATCCAATTATTCCTGAACATAGCAAATGAAGTAATGTTGCTCCTAAGAATCTACTAAAGGTAAGAATTGCTGGATTTGAAAGTAGTGCCGTACTTTGATTACAGAAAAGAATAATGTTTTCAATCGTAGCAAATCCAAGGGCACCAACAATCATATATATAGGTAAATCGATTGGCTCATCAATTTCTGATGATTTTAAAGCAGTAAACCTTACGGCAACATATTTAAATAATTCTTCTATTAGCCCAATCACAAAAACATATTTAATAATTAAAAAAGTGGTTCTTTCTAGTCCCAACTTATTTAAATCGCCGATAAGCCATAATTCAAAACAAAGAACTGGAACAGACATTAACATTCCTGCTAGGAATACTTTCGTGATCTTCCTTTTAGGTTCAGGCAAATTGTCTTTTCTTATAAAATATATTAGCCAGATAATTCCAGGAATTAGGGCTAGTAAGAATGCGATAAAAGTATCAGTCATTTATTTTTAAATTAGATATCGGTTTAATTATTTTCTTAACATTTGGAGAATATATTGAGACCAACCCAATCATTAAAGCATTGTCTCCTGTATGCTTTTTGTGGGGAATAAATAACTTTACTTTTGCTCTTTTCTTAAATTCTTTAATTAGTTTTTGATTAGCTGTTACTCCACCACCTAAAAGCAATGACTTTACTTTATACTCATCAACTGCTCTTAAAGTCTTGCTGATTAAAACATCTACTATTGATGACTCTATTTCAAATGACATTTCCTTAACATAATCATCAGTTATTCTATTTTTTTTACTATGATAAAGAACAGCTGTTTTTAGTCCTGAAAAACTAAAGTCATAATTCTTATCATTTATCATCGGACGGGGGAGAGTAATATTGTGTTTATTAGTTTTACAATCTTTTGCTTTCTTAGATATTTCAGGGCCTCCCGGATAATCAAGCCCCAATATTCTTGCTGTTTTGTCAAAACATTCTCCAGCAGCATCGTCTCTCGTCTCTCCAATTATCTTATATTTTCCTATCTTTTCAAAATATATTAATTGTGTGTTTCCACCTGAAACTATTAAAGCAATCGCAGGAAGTTCTAATTTCTCATTGGGACTTAAAAAGCTAGAAAGAATGTGTCCCTCTAAATGATTAATTCCTACTGCGGGAATATTGTAATAATATGATAATGATTTTGCCAAGTTGATTCCTGTATAGAGGCAGGGCTCAAGACCTGGACCAATTGTTACGGCAGTTTTATTAATATCTCTTAATTGATATTTTGTAAGGAACTCTTTCAATTGTAGAAAAAGTTCTTCATTTTTTTCTAAGCTCTTTTTAATTTTCAGTATCTTTTTATTATCTACCGTTTTACTTTCTTTCAATAGCCCCGCTTTTTTTAAGGCCCTAATTAATAGGGGAACAAGAGCTGATTGATGTTCTCTTTTAGCAACAGCAGGGAAAACGCCACCATATGGTTTATGGGCTTCAATTTGAGATGCTGTTAAATTGCTCAGCACCTCAAAATTAGCATAATCTAGCTTTTTTGAGTTCTTGGCTTTAATTATACTTATTGCTGTGTCGTCGCAACTTGTTTCTATTGATAATACAATCATATTGATTATTATTGTAGTTTAAAGTTGATGATGATGCAACTTGACTAAAGCGCTTTTTAGGGTTATATTACATTCATATTATGAATAAAAGAAAGACAATATTTTCCTTATTTCTAGTATTAATTTTAACAGTAGTTGCTGGACTTTTTTGTTATCCAAGTTCATATAACAAATTAGTTGATGATGTTAATATAAGGTACAATTTAAGTATTTGGCATTTCCCAGAAACTGACTTTAGATTAGGGCTTGATTTAAAGGGTGGTGTTCATTTGCAGTACGAAGCTGACTTAAGTCAGATTGATGAGAAAGAAAGAGATAATGTAATGGAAGGACTAAGAGACGTTATTGAAAGAAGAATTAATATTTTTGGTGTTGCAGAGCCAGTCATACAAATATATGGGTTTGATAGAATTGCAGTTGATTTGCCAGGAATGGAAAGTATTGAAAATGCAATTTCTTGGATAGGGGAGACACCGTTATTAGAATTTGCAGAAGAACGCTCAGAGGAGGACATAGAAAGAATTAATCAAAAAAGACAGGAACTTCAAGGGCTTAGTTTTGAAGAGATGCAAGAAGTTGAAGAATGGTATGTTGCATTTGAAGATTTTTATCAAAAGACAGAATTAACAGGAAGGTACTTGGACAAGGCACAATTATCATTTAATGAAACAACTTATGCTCCTATTATTGAGCTTCAATTTGATAGCGAGGGAACAAAGTTATTTGAAGAAATTACAGAAAGGAATACTGGTAAGACATTAGCAATTTATTTAGATGGAGAGTCAATTATTGAAATGGGAGATGGTAGTGTCTATGCTCCTAGAGTTGAACAGAAAATAAGTGGAGGCAAGGCAATTATTACTGGGCAGACAGATATTAATGTTGCTAAACTTATTGTTCAAAGATTAAATCAAGGATCGTTGCCTGTTCCATTGGGCGAACCAATTGTTCAAAAGAAAGTCGGTCCAACTCTTGGCGCAATATCATTAAACAATGCTGTTCTGGCAGGTGCCTATGGATTATTAGCAATTATTTTGTTTCTGATTATAATTTATAAACTTCCTGGATTGTTAGCTTCAATATCGCTAATTATTTATTGCATGATTTTGTTGTCTTTGATTAAATTAATTCCAGTGACTTTAACACTAGCAGGAATTGGAGGCATTATTTTATCAGTTGGTATGGCGGTTGATGCTAATATATTGATTTTTTCAAGAATGAGAGAAGAATTGAAACAGAGCAAGGACGCACTATTAAGCGCAGAAGAGGGATTCAATCGTGCATGGTCATCAATTAGAGATGGAAATTTTACTACTTTAATTGTTGCCTTTATATTATACTTTTTAGGAACAAGCTTTATTAAAGCCTTTGCATTTGCACTAATATTAGGAATATTAATTAGTATTTTTTCAGCAATGGTTATTTCAAAGTTGTTTATTCAAGTCG
>JAQUXE010000011.1 GCA_028692555.1 Minisyncoccota bacterium | reverse complement strand
TTTAATGTTTCTAAATAAACCATATTATCAAAAAACTCAGATATGGTTTTACTAGATATCATAATTTCTACAAAAGATTTTTGATTTTCGCTATTAACAGCTCTTAAAATTAGACCCATCTTCCTCTTCTGACTTTCTATTTCGGTCTCTGTTTCAATAATTGACTTCTCAGTATCTTTTGCTTGAAAATCTAAACTTCTAATAGTTAAATTAGATTGATAAATTTGGTAATCTAAGTCCTTAATTCTAGCATTAAGAGTATTGATTTGGCTCTTTAGTGTATTTTTCTCTGCAGTTGTTTTTGTTAAATCAGAATCAATATCTTTTCTTTTTTCTTCAAAATATACTTGGCATTGGTTAAGTAATGACTGACACTCTGATTCTGAGATTGTATTACATTGATCTCTCCAACCCTCTTTCTCACAAACTAAATCAAAATCAATTTCAGATGAAATAAAAGTAAAGGGAACGATTGTCCCCATTACTAGCATTAAAAATAATTTACTAAATATTTTCATTATTATTCTTCAACTTCTTCTTTTTTCTTTGTTTCTACTTTTTCTGGCTCCTTATTAATATCTTCTATTGGCTCAGCTAGTTCCTTGTCAACATCTTCTGGCTCAAGTATTTGAATCACAATTTCTTCAGGATCATCAAATAATACCTTTACCCCTTCTGGAGTTTTAATATTCCCAATTGTTATCGCATCTCCCATTTCCTTTAATTCTGAAACGTCTACCTCAATTTTATTAGGAAGATTTCTAGGCAATGCCTTAACAGTAACTTCTCTCATATTGCTAATCATAGTTCCACCAAGCTTTACTGCGGGAGATATTCCAATAATTTCTAAATGAACATCTGCTTCAGTTTCTTCTTCTAAATTAGGTTGATAAAAATCAACATGAATTAATTCTAAAGTAATTGGATCAACTTGTGTTTCGTGAACTAAAACATTATATGTTTTTCCCTCAACATCTAAATCAATCAATGTCTCTCCAACTTCTTTATACATCTTTTCTATTGTTTTTTTATCAATCTCTAAAGAAACATTCTCTATTCCTGGACCATACAAAACGGCTGGGATAAGGCCTGCTTCTGAAACTTTTTCTTTTCTAATTTTTGCTGTTAAATTTGTCATATGTATTATATATAAAGGATTTTTTCTATTTTGGCAACCCTATTATTTAATATAAAAATGTTTTTGGATTTCTTCGCTTGAAATATATCCTGATGACTGTTGAATAATTGCATTTAATGTTCCCTTGTCTAGCTCTTTATGCTGAGGGATTGTTAGTGTCTGTTTTTCGTTATCTATAATTCTTCTCAGTTTTATATGGCTACCTTTTTGCCCAATAATAAAAAAATCTAGATTGATAAATATTTTAACTACATCGTCCCCAGAAAGATTTCTTAATTTAGGCATAATTAGCAGTACCAATTTCAAAATTTAGTAAAATAGAAGGGTTAGGATTTAAATTATAATCACTCAAATTCTCTCCTTCTAGGTGAAGTTCTACGGCCTCTTTAATATTCTCAGCCAATTCATCAAGAGTTTTTGCTTGAGTAACAACAGGAAAACCAACACCTTCTGCAATGTAGTATTCTTCTCCTTTATGAATATAGAAATATATAATATTCTTCATATTAATTTAATAATACAATACTATAAATTAAAGTCAAGCTAAACTATCTTCCCCTTCTCTACCTTTATTCTATCCTCAAAACTGTCGTCTTCTTTCAATAGTCCATTTATTGCTCCCGGCACCTTAATACAAGATGTTGCATTAGCAATACCCCTTCTTATTCCCCATTCAATATCATAATTTGACTTAATTAAGCCAGAAATAAAGCCAGCACCAAAAGCATCTCCGGCACCAGTTTTATCTACCACTTTAACCCTACAAGAAAAAGCGTTATACAAAACATCTTTATCTGAAACCAAAACACCTTCAGCTCCTTTTGTTATTACATTTATGCCACTATGAATCTTATTCAATTCACTCATTATGCCAATCTCATCATTCTCTGGAATATGGGTTAATAAAGAGGCCTCTTCTAAATTAAGCAAAAGAACATCTACCTTTTTTAATATCTGCTCCAACTTCTCTCTTCCCATTGCTATTTGAGAATTGCCTAAGTTTATTGCCACCTTAATTTTATTCTTCTTTGCAAAACTCACCATCTCTTCAGTTGATTTACTAAGAGTTCCTGATAATGGAGCGATATAGAACCATGATGGCTCATTCATATCAGACCAATAAACATCTTCCATATTAAGTAATTCTGATGCTCCACGATAAGCTAACACCGTCCTCTCGCTTTCAGAAGTGTTTAATATAACAGAATTGTTTGTTGGTTTATCGACTCTTTGAACAAAGTCAGTATTTATTCCCGATTCCTTCAATAGATTAATAATTTCTTTTCCTGGAATGTCATTTCCAACTGAACCACAGTAAGCTACGTCTATCCCCTGATTCATAAAAGTAAAGGCCGTATTAACACCACCACCACCAAAACTAAAATACATATCCTCAAGATCAATCTTAGATCCCAAATTAAAAGCAACTGCAGACCCTGAAGGAAAGTCCTTTGATTTTATCACTTGATCTTGGGGCATTTTTAAAAATACATCCCATGTCGCTGATCCAAATGTTATTACTTCCGGCATATTATTTTCCTAATTCCATTATTGTCTTTATTACTGTATCAGCATTAAGAGAAATATTTTCGATTCCTTCATCCATTAAGAATTTAGCAAACTCTGGATAATCAGATGGCGCTTGTCCACATATTCCGCAATACTTCTTTTTCTTTTTACAAATCTTAATTACTCTTCTAATTAATTCTTTAACCGCCTCGTTATTCTCGTTTCCAATATGTGCAAGCCCCCCATTGTCTCTATCTAAACCAAGAGTTAATTGAGTTAAATCATTTGAGCCAATACTCATTCCATCAAAAACTTCCAAGAACTGCTCGGCTAGAATTACATTTGACGGTATTTCACACATTACATAAACTGGCATATCATCATTCAAGCCAAACTTCCTAATTAGCTCAACTACTTGCTTGCCTTCTTCAACAGTTCTACAAAATGGCACCATTACACAAACATTTGTTAATCCAAAAACTTCTCGTACTCTCTTAATTGCTTTACACTCCATTTCAAAAGCTGGTTGGAACGATTTATCAATGTATCTACAAGCTCCTCTAAAACCAAGCATTGGATTTGATTCTTCTCCCTCAAACAATCTTCCTCCGATTAAATTTCTGTATTCGTTCGTCTTAAAATCAGAGAACCTTACGATAACTTTCTTAGGATAAAATGCTGCAGCAATTTGAGCAATTCCTTCAGCTAACTCATAAATAAAATATTCCTTTTTGTCAGCATATTCTCTTGTTAAATCATCGGCTAACTCCCTCTCCTCTTTTGTCAATTCAACATTGTCATAATCAATTAATGCCATTGGATGGATTCTTACTTTTTCAGCAATAATGAATTCCTCTCTCGCTAAACCAACACCATCGCTTGGTAGAAATGATGCCTTGAATGCTGTATCGGGCGCCCCAATATTCAAAGTAATTTTTGTATCAATCTTTGGCATCTCTCCTAGATTATATTCTTTAACGCTGAAAGGAACATCCCCTTCAAGAATTCTGCCTGTTTGACCACTACTACAATCTACCGTTACCATATCCCCCGTCTTTAGTCTTTGAGTTGCATATTTTGTTCCTACTATGCAAGGAATACCTAATTCTCTAGAAATAATAGCAGAATGACAAGTTTTACCTCCCTCGTCAGTAATAACAGCAGAAGACATTGTTAAAATAGAATTCCAATCAGGATCAGTCATTTTTGTAACCAATATTTCACCTCTCTTAAAATCCTTCATTTTTTTAACGTCGGTAATCACCCTCACGACGCCCTTGCCAACCTTATCTCCAATACTAATTCCTGTAAGGATTGGCTTTGCAGTAGAATCAACAGTATATTCTTCGTAAGTTCTTTTTTCTTTATCTTTTAATGAGTGTACCGTCTCAGGTCTTGATTGAACAATAAACAATTCTCCTGTGTTTCCATCTTTTGCCCACTCAATATCTTGAGGCAGTTGATAATGTTCTTCAATTATACAACCCCACTTGGCAAGAGTTAAAGCCTCTTCATCTGTAATTGAATAATTATTTTCTTCTTCTTTTGATGTGTTTATCTCCTTAACGCCTCCACTCTCTCTGTAAATCATTTTTCTGTCTTTTCTTCCCATCTCTTTATTAATAATCGCCTCGGTTGGCTTGAATATGAAAAACTTATCAGGAGTAATTCTTCCCTTTACTATTAACTCACCAATTCCCCAAACTGAATTAATTAAAACAACCTTATCAAAACCAGTATCAGTGTCTAGCGTAAACATAATCCCTGACGAAGCAATATCACTTCTAACCATTTTCTGAACTACTGCAGAAAGATAAACTGACAATTGTTCAAATCCCTTATCTCTTCTGTAAGTAATCGCCCTATCAGTAAAAAGAGAAGCGTAGCAACTTTTAACTGCTTCTAAAACATCTCCATTTCCCTTAATATTTAAATATGATTCGTGCTGTCCTGCAAAAGAAGCATCTGGCAAGTCCTCTGCTGTAGCTGAACTTCTGACTGCAACATCTGTATTCTCTCCGTACTCCTCACAAAGTTTTTCATAAGCTTCGATAATTTCTTTTTTAAGGTCTTCTGGGAACTTCCCTTTCATTGTTAAATCTCTAGAAAGTTTTCCTGCTTTTTGAACATCTTCTAATTCATTTAAATCAACTTCACTAAATACTTTTGCTATCTTTTTATCAATTCCGTTATAGTCCAAGAAGTATCTATAAGCATCGGCTGTAGTAGCAAAACCATTAGGAATATTAATTCCTTTTGAAGTCAAGTTAGAATACATTTCACCCAGTGAAGCATTCTTGCCACCAACAATAGGAACATCGCCCTTATTTATTTCCGAGAAAAACATTATATTTTTTGACATATTTTATTAAAAACCTAATCCTGAGAAAAGGCTAATTACGCTAATTATTAAAAACAATAAGACGAAAAGAATATCTAAAATAAAAACCACTACATTTCCTCTATTCATATAATTTTTTTATGCTCTTAACTGCTCGTAAAACATCACTATAATTAGGAACATTATTCTCTTCTAATTCTCCCTCGTGAAAACAACAAACAATTGGCTTCAACGGATACTTTTTTCTCATCTCAACAACTATTTTAGCATTTTCTTTATGATCTGTCATTGTTTGGGGTGCTGAAATTACAATCAGCCCACCTATATCTTTCTGAGACAACAGTGCATCTATAGCAATTTGATATCTTTGAGGCAGTGCATCTCCAATTATATCTAATGGATTAATTTTGCTAGGAACTCTCTTCATCTCCTTTAATTGTAACAATGTTCTTTTATCCAATTGAGGTAGTTCAATTCCGTAACGAAAACAATAATCAGCAGCTAACACTCCGATACCTCCTCCGTTTGTAATAATGCCTATTCCATTCTTAAGCTTAGGCAACCACGCTAATACTTTTACTGTGTCAATCAACTCTTCAATTGAGTCAACCACAATAACTCCAACTTGTTTCATTGCTGAAACAAAAACATCATAATTACCAGCTAGGGCTCCCGTATGAGTCCCTACAGCAATAGATCCGATTTGACTTCTACCCGCTTTAATTAGAACAATTGGCTTCTTAATTTTTTTAGCCACCTCCATGAACTTTTTTCCATCCTTAATACCTTCTAAATAAATTGCTATTGCACTTGTTTGTTTATCTTTATCTAAGTACTCTAGGAAATCAATTAACTCTAGATCTGCCTCATTGCCATATGAAACAATCTTAGAAAAACCTACTTTATCAATCACAGAATTAATGATTGCTCCTGATTGAGAAAGAAAAGCAATCGACCCCTTTTTGGGATTAGTATAAGAAAAAGAAGCATTAATATTCTCTGAAATAACTCCTAAACAATTAGGTCCGATTAATTGGATATTATTTTCCCTTAAAATGTCCCTAATGTTTTCTTCATCTTTTTGGTTGCCAACTTCTTTAAATCCTCCAGAGATTATAATCACTCCTTTTACTTTTTTACTAACACAATCATCAATTACGCTTTTAACAATTCCTGATGGAACTGCAACAACAGCCAAGTCAATCTTTTCTTCAATGTCTGTAATCTTATTATAGCATTTAATACCTAAAACATTTTCTCTATTAGGATTAACAAAAAATACGTTACTATTAAGCATATTCTTAGCTAAACCTAGCCCAACTGAATTTTCTTTTTCAGTAGCACCAATTAGTGCAACTGCTTTGGGATTAAATATATAATTCATACAATTATTCTAAAATCAGCAACAAGTGCCTTAGACTTATTAACAATTACAGGATTAAAATCAATTGATTTTATATGATCTTCTTTTAAAGAAAGATTAGATATGCTAACTAGCATATTAGCTAAACTTTCGATATTAGCTTTTTGTTTGCCTCTCGCACCATCTAGTATTTTAAATCCTTTTAATTCTCTTATCATCTCCAAAGCTTCTTTTCTATCAATCGGAGACACTCTTAAAGAAACGTCTTTAATAATTTCAATAAAGATACCTCCTAATCCAAACATTATTGTTGGGCCAAACTGGTCATCTCTATTCATTCCAATTGCTACCTCATTTCCATGAACCATTTCTTGAACTAGTATTCCTTCAATAATCCTACCTTCAACATTATTCATTATCTCATCCCAAGACAAATCAAATTCATCTTCAAATACATTAACTTTAACCCCACCAACTTCTGACTTGTGAAATACTTTCTGCCCATGTATTTTTAACACTACTGGAAAACCAATCTTTTTAGCAAACAAAAAAGCTTTTTCTTTAGAATTAAAAATCTCTGTCTTACAATAAGGTATTTTGTATTTAGATAAAATTATCTCTGTTTCTTGAAAGCTCAAAATATTCATACTTTAATTTTATCCTAAAAATAGAATAATGACAAATTAGAACGGTGAAACTTCTTTCCATGTCGGAGGCTTGTATAAGTATATCTTTGAACTCTTTGATTTTTGACACCAATATCCAGCAGAATCAGTAACTCTTAATGTTATATTTGTTTCTTCCTCTGCCCCATCAAAAACAACTACTTGAGAGAAATTACTTGAAGTGGAAGGATTACCTCCAATGAATGTCCAGCTATAACTTGGAGTACTTCCATTATACGTAAGTGATGGATTCTCATCTTTGTCTTGTGCTGAGAACTCTATTTCTTCGCTTGCAACAAAGTAACTAGGAACACTTGAGAATAAGACCTTAGGAGAACCATGAGTCCTTGAAAGATTAAAAGAACTTGCCTTCCAGTCTGATTCTTCACCTGCCTCATTCTCAACTTTTACTCTCCAATGATAAACGCTTGCCCAATCTAGCTTCTCTTCATTCCAACCAGAACCTGCTAGATTCAACCACATTGAATTAGAAGTTCCATTAAAATTCTGTGTCAAAACATTTGTTACGAATTGATCGTCTTTAGATACTTGTATTGTGTAGCCTTTCTGAGGGCTCAAACTAAAATAGTTCCAATCTAATTTAACTGTTAATCCATCATTGACTGTTGGATAAATTTCACTATCATGATTACAATAATTAATAGTACTATTAAGATTTGATACCTTGGCTGACATAACAAACTTTACACCATAATTACTTGTTGCGCATCCAGAATGATTTCTACAATTAAAACTTATCCAACCAACATTATCAGACCATGACCAACCAAGAATATCTTTATTTGCATAATCATAACTCAAGCCATAGTCTTCGCCCTCAAAGCTTAGTTGTATCCATCCATTTGAAGTATTAATTTGTTTAGCCCATCCCTCAATCTTCATATTATCAATATTATATCTAGCCATACAAGGAGCAGAGGGACAACCAGCCAAATCAACACTATTAAAGCTTATCCATCCCAAAGAATCAGACCACGCATAACCAGTAATGTATCCATTATGATCTATGTCAGTTCCATAGTTAAAACTTATCCAACCAACATTATCAGACCACGCATAACCAGTAAGATTACCATCTTCACTAGCTTTTGTCGTCATAAAGAACGGCAAAGAAATCACTACTGCCAAAAAAGATATTAATAATATGTTTTTTTTATTAATCATTTATGCAACTATACTCTTTCTCATTAAAGTCATACTGATACGATTGACAATTAGACAATTTAACAGAAATCTTACAAACTGAACCATCAGAGAAATAATTATAAACAGACTCAGGATCTGGCTCAGGAATAGATCTAAGAAATGGATGCAGAAAAGAATATAAGTCTTCTAAGCAAGACCCCTCTCCAATATTACAATTCATAACTGGACAATCATTGTAATTATTAGATCTATAAGCAACTATTGCGTCCTTTAGTATTTCCATATCTGAATTTCTTTTTGCATCATTCTTTATATCATCTGTTCCAGTCATCCTCACAATAACTATACCACTCAGAGTAGATATAACGGCTATCACTATCAACAACTCTATTAGAGTAAATCCTTTTTTATTATTGAACATAAATTATTCGACGGTCATTTTGCAACAAACTTTGGTTGAAAAGGCATTGCAATTACCCACATGAGCATTAGTAGTATCACTAATAGATGCTATGCAAGCTTGGTCTTCTAAACAAGATGAGGAATAGTCACAAGATATATTTCTGTTTTGTGCAAGCAAACAAGCTTTCTTAGTATAATTACTCAAAACACCTTCTTCTACATGAGCATTAGTATCTCCACTGAGGTTTAAAATAGACTTTCCACCAACGCAATCATTCGAGAGAAGACCTTCAATTGATGAGCTACAAAAAACTTTATTATCATAATTACTTTGACCTGGCATTTCAGCATGACTATTATTAAGATTATGAATACTAAATAAACTAACATCCTGACCCCCAAGGCTTTCTGAAATGCCACAAGTAAGGGTTCCCAAAGCAAAAGCTCTACAAGATGCAGTTGATCCACCATCGCTTCCTTTACAATTCCATGACCAAGCTCCACCAGCTTCATTAAGTTCTCCATCGGCAGGATCAAGAGATCCAAAAATACATAAGTTTTCTGTAGGTTTGTCTAAAAATATATTACCGTTTGCAGAACCACAAGAACCACTATTAGGATAGGTCATGGTGGCGATTATATTATCTGCATCACAAGAAAGAGTCCTGGTGTTAGTTGTTCCGTCTGGAGATTCTACAGCAACTTCAAATTTACAATCAGAATTCTCATTATAATATTTATACTCTATAGATGGTGATAACGAACCTATATAAGGAATAACTTCGCCAAGAAAAGAACAAACATTATCAGAACCATTAAGATAACATCCCTCAGCGTCTGTTGATGGAAAATTATTAAAGTTATCTCTGGCATAAGAAACTACTCCGGTTTTTATCTTCCGTAGCTCAGTATCAATCTTAACTTCATTAATAAGCTCTTCTTTCCCTTGGAATTGAAGAAACACAATAGATGAAATAACTCCGAGAACCGCTATCGTAACAATTATTTCGATCAAGGTAAATGCTCTTTTATTCATATTCATTTTTATATTAATTATATTATTACTATAATAACACTTCAACAATGATTGTCAACAAAATAATGAGCCAGAGGCGAGAATCGAACTCACAATCTCCTCTTTACGAAAGAATTGCTTTACCATTAAGCTACTCTGGCAATGATTTTAACCAATTCATAATTCTTTCAAAAAAACTATAATTTTCTTCTTTGATTTGTTCTTTTTCCGATAATTCTTTCTTGATTATATATATAGTCTCTCCTGGTTTTTGCATTCCCAATTCTTCCCTTGCTATTTTTTCTAAAAATTCATCACTATGTGTTTCTCCCAATGTGAAATTAAGCAAGTCTTTTTCTCTATTCAATCCATCTATCTCCTGATTTAATATATTCAATTCTTTTTCAGCGGTCACTCTCTTCTTGTAAATATTAAAACAAGAGATTAATAAGACTATTACAAAAAAAGATATTGTCAAAAAGTAGAATATTGTTTTTACCTTCTTAAAATTGAACTTTTTTCTTTTTTTTGCTACCATAATATATATGAATAAGGATTCTAAAAAATTTAAAATATTTTGGATAATTATTGTGATCCTAATTGCTATTTCAATGATAGCATCTCTGGTAGGACCAGCAATGTTCTAATTGCCAAAAACTTTCAAAAATACATCTGTGGGGACTTTTAACTTTCCCCTGTCTTTCATTTCTTTTTTTCCCTTCTTTTGCTTTTCCAGAAGCTTTCTTTTTCGTGTATAATCGCCACCATACAATGGTGCTAAAACATCCTTTCTTCGCGCACTAATTGTTTCCCTTGCTACAAACTTACCTCCAACTTTTGCCTGAAGGGCTACTGCAAACATTTGTATAGGCAAAAACTCTTTTAGCTTTTCAACCATTCTCCTTCCCTCTTGAGCCGCCTTACTCTTGGGAATAATTCTTGAGAAGGCCTCTTCTTCTCTACCAGCAATCATTATTTCCAACTTAACTAATTCTGCTTTTCTGTAACCTGTTTCAATATATGTCATTGAAGCATATCCTTGAGTAACATTTAATAGATTTTCATAAAACACCCCGATAATTTCTCTTAACGGTACTTCATAAATAATTAAATACCTATCTTTACCAAAAGGTCTTGAATCAATATGATTTCCATCAATTCCACCCAACAACTCAAAAACTCTACCTAAATATGCGTCTCCAATTATTAAAGTTAATTCTGTCCAAGGCTCATAGTGTTCTTTAAAGTCATCTGACCAATTATTAGGATTATATATCATTACCTCGTTACCCTTGCCATCTATTGCTTTATAACACACCTGAGGAGCTCCAATGACAAGATCTAAATTAAACTCTCTTCTTAAGCGCTCCATTGTTATTTCCGTATGCAATGTTCCTAAAAATCCACATAAAAATCCCCTACCAAAGGCCTGGAAATTTTGATTCTGATAAAATAGTGCAGAATCATTTAATTTTAATTTTGATAAAGCAACTGTGAGGGTTTCAAAATCACCCTGCTCTTGAGGATACATTGAAACAAATACTTTTGGTTCTGGCTCCTTATAACCATGCAATGATTCCAAGTCTGCGGAAGATGCAATCGTATCTCCAATCTTAATTTTCTCTGGCTCTTTAATGCCCGTAGCAATAAAACCAATTTCCCCTGCTTTTAATTCTTCAATCGGAGACATGTCTGGCTTAAAAATACCAAGTTCTTTTACGACTCCGACTGATTTTGCATTTATCAAATGAATTCTATCATTCTTTCTTATCTTTCCTTCATTAACACGAACATAGGAAACAACTCCCAAAAAAGAATCATACTGAGAATCAAATATTAGTGCTCTAAATGGCTTATCTTCTAAAATCTCTGGTGGTTTTACTGTTTCAACAATTTTATCTAACAATACCTCTACATTTTCTCCAGTCTTAGCTGAAATTGACATAACTTCATCAGGAGATATCTCTAAAAAATCAGCAATTTCTTTTTTCACCTCAGGAGTTCTTGCTTGGGGAGAATCAATCTTATTCACCACAGGAATAATTGTAAGTCCTTCTTTCCTAGCTAGCTCTAGATTAGTAATTGTTTGTGCTTGAATACCCTTTGTTGCGTCAACTAATAATACCGCTCCCTCAACGGCAGCTAAACTTCTTGAAACTTCATAGTTAAAATCAATATGCCCAGGAGTATCTATCAAATTAAACATCATTCCTTTATACATCATTCTGACAGGAGTCATTTTAATTGTGATGCCTTTCTCTCGCTCTAAATCCATTCCATCTAAATATTGTTCTTTCATTTTACTCTTATCAATTGTTTTTGTAATTTCTAAAAACCTATCGGCTAGAGTCGATTTTCCATGGTCAATATGACTGATAATAACAAAATTTCTAATTTCCATTTCTTTTAATTAATCTTTTAATCGCACCAATCTCTGGCATCTTTAATATCATAGTTAATATGGCATAAAATGCAAAAGAAGCAAGAGAAATAATAATGAATTGAACAAGCGATGACGCATTAATTATTGATAACAAATAGAAGGCAAATATTCCCATTAATACTGATGAGAAGAACACTTTAATGAAGGTTAAATATACTTCTTTGTATTTTAATTCTTTAATTTTCTTTTTAAAGAAATAGAGAAGTAAAAAGAACTCAAACAATAATCCCACATTAAATGCCAAAACAAGACCTAAAACAGAAAAATTAACTGTTCCATTTAAACCAAGAATATCTTTCATTATATCACTAAAAACATTCCCTCCTGAAAAAACACTAACAAAAAAGAATGATAGAACCACATTAAAAATAACAAAGAATATAGCAATAAGCGTTGGGGTAACAGTATCTTTTAAGCTAAAGAAGCCCCTTAGAAGGATTGGCGCTAGACACTGAGCAAAGGTACTAATGAAAAATAGCCCCAGTGCAGCTGCGGTAATTTCAGCAGCAACAACACTAAAGCTTCCTGTCTTTAAGATTATATCAACAATCTCATTTCTTAATACAAATATTAAAACTCCAATTGGAAAAGAAATATATAAAACCTCATTAAACAATTTTACAAATCTATTACAGAATTCATTCACTTGACCCTCAACCCAAAGTTTTGATAATAATGGGAAAATAGCAGTCGCAAAAGAAACTCCAATAATTCCTATCGGCAAGTACCTCAGATTGTTAGAAAGATTAAAGACTGAAATAGCGCCCACTCCAATACCAGAGGCTATGAAAGTAATTACTATGAAATTAATTTGTGATGATGAAGAAGCAATTACTCTTGGAATAATCAAGCTCAAAAACTCTTTTAATTTAGGATCTTTAAAGTTAATAATCGGCCTATACCTATACCCTAACTTGATAGCAGGAGGAATCTGTATTAATAAATGTAATAACGAGCCCAAGACGACACCGACACCAACTCCAAATATTCCCCAATGAGGGGCAAGAAAAATAATACCAAAAATAATACCCAAATTATATAATATTGGAGCTAAGGAATAAGAAACAAAACGATTGAAGTAATTCAAAACAGTTGAAAAGATTGAAGACAATCCAAAAAATAAAACACTTAAGAATATTAATCTTGTAAGATCTATTGTCTTGCTTATCGCTTCTTCATCAAAACCAGAAACCATTTTACCAACTATCTCAGGAGAGAATATAAAAAATATTATGCTTACTACAATAAATACTATTAAGAATATATTAATTAAATTATTAATGAAGTCCCAGCTCTTTTCTTTGTTTTTATTATAAATATCAGAAAACAAAGGAAGCAATGATACTAATATACCTCCAGCAAAAATAACACTATAAATCAAATCAGGTATTCTAAATGCAGCAAAATAAATGTCTAAATCAATTGATGCGCCAAATGATCCAGCCAGTAATCTATCCCTCAATACTCCTAGCAA
>JAQUXE010000026.1 GCA_028692555.1 Minisyncoccota bacterium | reverse complement strand
CTAGTAAAATAAATAAATTATTGCCTAAGATTTTAATTATTATTGCACTATTTCTTTTGGCAGTCATGGTTGTTATTATGCAAAAAGATAATATATTGTCTTTTTTCAATTCAAGCGATGAGATTGCTCTAATTGAACCAGCAAATGAAGAAAACATTACTCAAGATAATGTAGAAGAAAACTTAACACCCATAGATATAGACGTGCCATTGAATTGGATTTGTGGAGAAGAGCTAGTTGATGAGCGTGATGGAAATCGTTATGCCACTGTTAAGATTAATTCTCAATGCTGGATGTCTTCGAATCTAAATTACAAAACAGAAAATTCTTTGTGTTATGGTTCTAGTGAAGATAATTGTATAAACCATGGAGCACTATATAATTGGAATGAAGCAATGTATGCTTGTCCATTGGGATGGAGCTTACCAACCGATGATGACTTTAAAATGGTTGAAAGTTATTTAGGAATGAGCGAAGCAAATATTCATAAAAAAGGGTGGAGAGAAGTTCTTAATAATTATAAGAGCTTATTAAATATTAGTTTTTCTGGTTCAAGAGAATCTTCCGGAGAATTTGAATATATTAATGAGTATGCTAATTTTTGGCTTTCTAGTTCAGAAGGGGAACTTCATTCTGCGAGATCATTCCGTAATAAAAATAATGATATATATAGAGGTGCTTCTTCTGGCGACTACGGTTATTCTGTTAGATGCGTAAAATACTAATGATAAAATAAAAGAAACTACAATTATTAAAGATGAGGTAGTTGCTTTATATTGATATATAGAGTATGGTGCGCAAACATAATAATAAATAAAGATATGAGAAATTTTGACAAAATATTTGATCGCGGAAAAAGAAGAGAAGATGACTTTAGCAGAGGAGGTAGAGAAAGGCCTAAGATGTATAAGGCAATTTGTGATAGTTGTGGTAAGAGTTGTGAGCTTCCATTTAAACCAATGAACGACAAGCCGGTTTACTGTAGTCAGTGTTTTTCAGATCGTGGAGAAGGAAGGCCTAGTCGTGGAGAAGGTAGGCCTAATCGCGAAGAAGGCAGGACTAATAGAAGATTTCAGGACAAGAGAATGTTTGATGCAACTTGTGATAAATGTGGAAAGAGGTTTGAGCTTCCATTCAAGCCAACGGGAGAGAGAGATGTTTATTGCAGCGAATGTTTCAAGGGAGACGGTAATGTGCCATCACCAAGAAATGACAATCAATCCAAAGAACAGATGGATCTCTTGAATAGAAAGATGGATAAGGTGATTGATTTATTAACTTCAATTTTAGAAAAAGAAACAGAGAAGAAAGTAGAGAAGAAAGTAGAGAAGGAACCAAAGAAGAAAGTAGAAAAGAAAATAAAAGAAGAAAAAAAAGAAAAACCAAAGAAAAAAGTTGGTAAACTAAAAGGCTGATTATTCTAATCAGTCTTTTTATATTAAAATAACATTAATAAATAAAAAATATGAAAAAATATAAAATATTAATAATAATATTAATTGTAATAGGATTAATGATATCTACTTATTATTTAGTGGAGCCAAAGAAAGAAAAGATAATTGAAGAGGCGCCAAGAGAAGAACAGATAGTAGGAGGACAAAGAGATGAGTATGGTTGTTTGGTCGGAGGGGGACATTCATGGTGTGAGGCAAGTCAAAAATGCATAAGGTTGTGGGAAGAGGGTTGTGATGATGAGATATTTAAACTATCACAAGCGATAAAAGAAGAAACAGGAATCAATTTTGTTGATCAAGGAGAGTATACTTTTAATTGGCTTATAAGAAATGATAATCAAGATATTATTCAGAAATCAATTGAAGGAAGGAGAATAGAGGTTAATGGTGTTGATATAGAAAAACTACAAGAAATAGAAGAGTTTTTTCAAAGCAATGGAAATGAGAATATGTTAAATATTGCCGATGGTGTTTTTGCTGGATTGCGAGGATATACTTATCACTATATGGCTTGTATTTTATCTTGGCAACAAGAGGGAAGTAATACAGATATTCAAATTGATTGTGGATTTTTTAATGAATAAATAATATTTGATTTTTTATTGTTCCTATGTTAAGTAATATTTACCGTTTTCGGTAGGAGGAATTGTTTTTGGAAATAATCAAACCCTCTTTTGTCATTGAAAGTGACATAGATTCAATCAGGATTCTTAAGGATCTTGAAAGGTATGGTAGAGTTTGCTACAAAAGTGAACACCTGATCACTGAAGAGTCTGCAAAAGACTTTATCAGAAGAATTCTTGAGAGCGGTCATGAATCCGTGATCGAACATGTTTCGATAACAGTTCGTGTCATTTGTGATCGTGGAGTTACTCATGAGATTGTAAGGCACCGTATAGGATCTTATTCTCAGGAATCAACGCGGTATTGCAATTACTGCAAGAAAGGAGTCCAATTCATCTATCCACTATTCTTTATTGGTGATGAAGAGAAGTACAAACTTTGGTATTCTGCGATGGAATCCTGTGAGAAGGCTTACAACGACCTAATAATGGCCGGAGCTTCGCCACAGCAAGCAAGAAGTGTTCTTCCTAACTCTCTAAAAACTGAGATTGTTATCACATACAATCTAAGAGAATGGAGACATTTCTTTCGTCTTCGTTGCTCAAAGGCAGCACATCCTCAGATGCAAGAAGTGGCATGTGCCATGCTAAAGGAGTTCAAAGAAAGAATTCCGGTCATCTTTGATGACATCAATCCTTAAAATTTTTAGGGGTTGTTTTATTTTTATGCTAATATACTAATATAATAATTATTAAAATGTATGATTACACTAGAAGAGGTAAAAAACAATCAAAAAATTAAAGAATTTATAAAACAAACTGAAAAATATTTAGATTCTTTGGGGTTCACAGATCACGGACAAAGACACATTAGTATTGTTTCAGATAGGACTAGAAAATTAGCTCGCAATCTTAATTTATCAAAAAGAGATGAAGAGCTAGCTTCTATTGCTGGATATTGTCATGATATAGGTAACTTTTTAGGAAGAGATAATCATCATTTTTGGTCAGCTCTTTTGTTTTCTCAAATATACATTAACGAAATTTCAACTCAAGATTTGAGCGAAATAATGCAAGCGATAGCGAGTCATGACAAAGATAATTTAAATATC
>JAQUXE010000002.1 GCA_028692555.1 Minisyncoccota bacterium | reverse complement strand
AGAACTGCGATAATTATGAGAGATCTTCTTTGATTTTTTTCCATGAATAAAATGTATTAAAATCTTTTATTTATTATTCTTCTTTCAAGACTTATTATCTTAGATAAAGAACACTTTGTCAAGTTTAAATAAGATTAATATGCCTTTTCTATTTTTTCCTCAATTTCTTTTATTGTTTTTCCTACTACACTTTCTATTTGCAAAGCCCTCATTCCGTTAATTGTCATCATTTTAATGATTTCTTTTTTAGGAATTAATGTTGGATCACAATTTATTCCCTTTTGAAGTAAACTTGATAACCTTCCTGCTTCTTTAATATCTAAATTATCACAACTAGCAGAGCCATCTGTGCCTAAGGCAACAATCACTCCAGCATCTATCAGTTTGTTTATTGGAGCAATACCACATCCAAGTTTAAGATTACTCACCGGACAATGGACTATCTTGCAATTATTCTTTGCAATAATTGAAATATCTTTATCTGTTAAATAAACACAATGAACTAAAACTGTTTTATCATCTAACACTCCTATTCGCTCTAAATATTCTACGGGGCTTAATCCATATCTATCAAAAGATTCTTCAAATTCTTTTTTTGTTTCAGAAACATGTATTTGATAAGGACAATTATATTCTCTTGCAATTTTTTTTGTTTTTATTAGGTTTGATTCGTTCACGGTATATGGAGAATGAGGAGCAACAGAAGACTTAATAAAAGGATGGCTTTTGTATTTTTCCAAAAGCATTATAGTTCGCTCTAAATCTTTATTAAAAACATCTTCTCCTTTTAAATCAATTAATCCTTCTCCTAAAACAACCGGCATTTTCTTTTCTTCGCAAGCCCTAGCAACACTGTCTTCAAAAAAGTACATATCCATAAAAGCTTCTATTCCATTTTTCCTCATTTCATCTATCGCAATTTTAGTTTGCTCATAAACAAAATCTGGATTAATCATTTTTGCTTCTAATGGCCATATGACATCTTTTAGCCATTTGTCTAAAGGCAAATCTTCTCCTGCTCCACGAAAAGCAACCATTGCTGCATGAGCATGGGCATTTATTAAGGGTAATTTTTCTTCTATTGCCTCTTCCATAATTACATTTTTTCCGGAGCTGATATCCCCATTAACTTTAAAGTATTTTTAAGAACTGTTTTAGAAAGAGAAACTAATCCTAACCTTGCTTCTCTTAACTCTTTGTCTACTGTTAAGACATGGCACTCTGTATAGAATTTATGAAAAGCATTGGCTAGGTCTATTGCATATTGAGGGATTCTGTGAACTTCATAATCGTTAGCTGTTTCTTCTATTATTTCCGGGAATCTTAATATCTGTTTCATCAATTCTATTTCTTTCTTGTTATTTAAAAGCTCAACATTTTTAATTTTATTTATCCTAGACATCTTGTTTGCATTTTTTAAAATACTTGAAATTCTTGCATAAGCATACTGGACATAAAAAACAGGATTCTTTTCTGATTGTTCTTTGGCTAAGTCCAAATTAAAACTTAAATGAGTATCTGCAGATTTTTGCAAAAAGAAAAATCTAATAACATCAGCCGAAATTTCGTCTAGTAAATCATCCATAGCAATAGCTGTTCCAAGTCTCTTTGACATTCTTAATGTTTTTCCCTCTTTTGTGACAGTAACAAACTGAAGAAGAATTATTTCTAGTTTATTCATATGTCCCATTGCTTCTACTCCTGCAATTAAACCAGGAACATCTCCATAATGATCAGCTCCCCATATGTTTATAACCTTATCAAATTTTCCTTTCTCAAATTTATTTCTATGATAAGCAATGTCTCCCAATAAATATGTTTTTTCTCCGTCTGATTTAACAATAACCCTATCCCTTTCATCTCCTAGTGCTGTAGACATAAACCACTCTGCTCCCTCTTGTTCATAAGTAAGACCTGCTTCCCTTAAGAATTCCAAAACCTTATCAACTTCTTTTTTTTCATATAAAGTATTTTCAGAAAACCATTCATCAAAACTAACATTTAATCTTTTTACTGTCTTCTTGATAATTTCATTTAAAATTATTTTAGCTGCTTCTTTTCCAACTTTATAAGGATCTTTGCCTTTTATTTTCTTATTTAATTTATCAATATATTCTCCATTATACTTAGCTTCTTCATCTTTTAAAACAGAATGACCAAGAGATAATATTTGTTTTCCGTGGTCGTTAACATAATATGCTTTTTTAACTTCGTATCCATATTTTTTGAGAACATTGGCCAAAACATCACCAAAAGGACCTCCTCTTCCATTTCCAACTGTTAATGGCCCAGTTGGATTAGCGGAAATAAACTCGACTTGAACTTTTTTCTTTTTTTTAGGAAATTGCCCAAAATCATCTTTCTTCTCAAAAGCTTCTTTAATCTCTTTAAAAAAATATTTAGGAGAGATATAGAAATTTATAAATCCAGGATAGACAACCTCTATTTTATCAAAATATTTTCCCTTTATCTTTTCCTTTATTTTCTCTGCTATCTTCATTGGATTATCCCCGTTGCTTTTTCCTAACTCCATCGCAACACTAACAGAATAATCTCCAAAGGAAGATTTTTGAGGACGAACTATTTTAATGGGTATATTTTCTTCGTATCCTAAGAGCTTTAAAGCTTCTAAGATATTTTTTTTAATTTCTGCTCTTATGCTCATTTTTTTCTTGACAAATTAATTATCTATTTTTATCCTTTTATTTTAACAAAAAATCGTATAGAATGGAAATGTATGAACAAGATTAACAACAAAAAAGCCTATTATGACTATGAAATCCTTGAAAAGTTTCAAGCTGGTTTAGTCTTAAATGGGCAAGAAGTAAAGTCTTTAAGAACTAGAGGAATCAGTTTGTCAGGCACATATATAGAAATAAAGCCTAATAATAAAGGTTTTTTTGAGGCTTTTTGGGTTGGAGTCAATATTCCCCCTTATCAGTCTGCTAACATAGACAAATCTTACGATCCACAAAGACCAAGAAAGCTTTTATTAAATAGAGAAGAAATCGATTATTTAACAGGAAAAATCAAAGAAAAGGGCTTGACTTTAGTGCCACTTTCAGTTTATACTGGGACATACAAAATAAAGCTGGAATTTGGTTTAGCCAAAGGAAAGAAGAAGTTTGACAAAAGAGAATCCATTAAGAAAAGAGAAGTAGAAAGAAAGATAAAAAGCGAGATAAGCACAAGGGGGTGAATTCGCTTTGACAAGGATTTGAAAATAATATGCAAGCCGAGCCATCTCAAAACTCGTAAAACTTCGAGAAAACAATTAAGTGTAAACAACTTATTTGAAGAACCTGCATTAGCATACGCTTAGTGCATGTCCTCCTACCGATTCTCGCTGGGTAGTAAAGGGCACAAACATCGCGGGACCGGCAATATGTTTTAATTCAGAACATGTTGCTTGAAAAAATCTGGATTCAAGGTTAAGACATTTCTTCCAATTTTATAGTCTTAAACACTTGTAAAAATTAAATTGGAATAAGCTTGTAGAGTTATTATCGAATAATTTTTGGACGCGGGCTCATTACTCGCCACCTCCACAATTAAAATTGAATAAACCACAATACAACAATCAAATAAGAGCAGAAGAGATCAGATTAGTCGGTGAAGATGGCCAGCAGTTAGGCATTTTTAATTTACCAGAAGCCCTAGCAATGTCAAAAGAAAAAGGACTTGATCTAATTATGGTGACCGATAAGGCCGTGCCGCCAATATGCAAGATTGGTGACTACGGCAAGTACCTTTATTCCCTCAAAAAGAAAGAAAGAAAGAATATTGCTGGGAGCAAACACGGAGAAACAAAGAATATAAGATTGTCATTTAATATTTCTGACAATGATATGCTAACAAGAATATTAGCTACAGAAAAGTTTTTGAACAAAGGAGACAAAATTAATGTTGAATTAAGATTAAAAGGAAGAGAAAAACAATTATCAAATATTGGATTAGAGAAAATTAAAAAGTTTATTCAATTATTGGGAGAAAAAGTAGAGATTAAAATTGAGAAGGAAATTAAAAAAGAGCCAAAGGGACTATCAGTGACTATATTAAAAAAATAATATGAAAGAAAAAACAAGAAAATCATTAACAAAAAGATTCAAAGTAACAAAGTCGGGAAAAGTTCTAAGAAGAGCTGTTGGACAAGATCACCTTTTATCTAAAAAATCTTCAGACAAAAAAAGAAGTTTAAAGAAAATGGTAGAAATGTCAGCTCCAGAAGCAAAGAAGATTAAAAAATTATTAGGAGTATAAAAATATGGTAAGAGTAAAAAGAGGCGTTGCCGCAAACAAAAGAAGAAAAAAAGTAATAAAAGCTGCTAAGGGATATAAGTGGAGTAGAAAATCCAAGTATGTTGCAGCAAAACAAGCTCTATTAAAAGCATGGGCTTATGCTTATAGAGATAGAAAGGTAAAGAAAAGAGTAAAAAGACAGCTTTGGCAAGTTCAGATTAATGCAATCTGCAGACAAAATGGAACAACTTATAGTAAATTCATCGCTCTATTAAAAAAGAATGCTATTGAAGTAGACAGAAAAATATTATCTCAATTAGCTAGAGAAAACAGCGATTTGTTTATAAAAATTTTAGAACGGGTGAAGGCGTAATATTTTTAGAATATTTCGTAATATACTTAACACCACAATCAATCATCTCTTCTCGAGATGATTTTTTGTACTTACGAACAAGCACCGTCGGACCAGGAAAATTGTCTGGCACTAAAGTAACATCTACCCTTTTCTTAAGCTTAGGCAGCTCATTAGATTCACTTTCATTTCTTGCTACAATAATTAATAAATCTTTTTCCCAAAAAACCCTTCCTTGCCTTAATATTAAGACATCGTTATGTGAGAAGGAGGGATTAATATCCATCAATTTTTTAAGATTAATTGAATAGTTTATGTCCGTCAGTATACATCCCCCTGCTGGACTTGGATATTCTTTAATTCTAAACTTCTTAGCTAATTTCAATTGCATCTCCCTTGATTTTCCAGATATTGAATATTTACCATCACCTAAAATAGTTGGAGGTAATAATTTAGCTGACAATGGCCTTACAATTAAATTGCTAAGCTTTGCTGCTTTATCAATTATTTTAAGAGCATTAATATTTTGAGACATTGGACGCTGACCTAAAACTTCACCAGTGGCTATAAAGTCAAAGCCCTCTTTCTTCATTATTCTTCCTGCAGTTTTTATCATTAACAAATGACAATCTATGCAAGGATTAAATCCTTTGCCTCTACCATATTTTGGCTTTTTAATAATACGCAAGTGCGTGTCACTAATATCTTCTATTCTTAATTTAAGACCAATCTTTTTGGCAGATTTTTGTGCTTGCTCACAAGAAAAGAATGAGCTCTTAAAGCATATCGGTATAACCTTAACACCATCGTCTTCTAATATCTTTGCTGCAAGCATAGAATCAAGCCCACCAGAAAAAAGTAATAAACATTTATATTTCATATATATCTTCTTTTGTTAACCCTGCCCTCCTTGCAATATATATTCCAAATTGAATATCGTGCAATTCTTTTTTATTATGTGCATCACTATTAATTACTAATTTTACTCCTGAATTCTTAGCCATTTTTGCTAGCTGGCTATTTAAATCACACCTATATGAATTAATCTCTAGGGCAATGTTTCTTTCCTTTGCCTTTTTAATTATTAATTCCATATCAACTAAATAACTCTCTCTTTTCCCTATAATAGCACCTGTGGGATGATTTAGTGTTTTAACATAAGAATTGTCCATTGCCTTAAGTATTCTTTTAGTCATTTCTTCTTTTGTCATTTTAAAACCAGAATGAACACTAATAGAAACGTAATCAAGGACTTTTAATACATCATTATCAATATCTAATGAACCATCTTTTAAAATGTCTACCTCTACTCCCGAAAGCAATTTAAAATTAGTATACTTTTTATTCAACTTATCTATTTCTTTTTTTTGCTCTAATAATCTTTTCTCATCTAGCCCATTTTCAATTCTTAATGATTTGCTATGATCAGTAATTCCCAAATAAGAATAACCCATTTTAATTGCTTCTTCAGCCATTTCTTCTATTGTATTCTCTCCACCATTATAAGATGTGTGGCAATGAAGATCTCCTTTGACAGAGCTTACTAAATCAGGAACTTCATTATTGATAGCTAAATTAATTTCACCCTGATTTTCTCTTAATTCTGGAGGAACGAATTGAAGCCCAAGCTTCTCATAAACACCCTCTTCTGTTTGCCCCGCTATCTTCTTGTCTCCATTAAAAAGCCCATACTCATTAAGCTTGTATCCTTTTTTGATTGCAATCCTCCTTAAAGCGATATTATGGTCCTTAGAACCAGTAAAGTATTGTAGTGCTGCACCAAAAGAAGTGGCGCTAACTAATCTTAAGTCCATATTTAAATTATTACTTGTCTTTATTGATGATTTTGTTTCTCCTTTTCCAATAACTTTAACTACATTATCCATCGTCACAAAAGTATTCATTACCTTCTCAACTACATATTTATTACTTGTGTCTTCAATTGAAACGAGAAAATCAACATCTCCAATAATCTCCTTTTTTCTTCTTACAGAGCCAGCAACACTAAAATCAACAACCTCTTTTATTCTTTTAATTTTTTCACTTACCAAATCTATCTCTTTTAATGTGTCCCTTAAAAGAAATTTATCCTGACCTTGTCTTAGAAACTTAATTGATTCTAAAATATTTTGCTCTGTCTTTTCTCCAAAACCAAACAATGGCGCTATTTTATTGTCTTCAATGGCTTTTTCTAAGTCCTTCAAGTTTCTAATTTTTAACTGTTGATAAAGCTTTTTAATTTTTTTAACACCAAGCCCTTCAACTTTTAATAATTCTTCCAGATTAACTGGTGATTCTTTTTTAAGTTGCTTATAGAAAGCTATCTTATTTGTTTTTAAGTATTCTTCAATTGAAAGGGCAATGCTTTTACCAACTCCCCCAATCTTTTCTAATCCTTTTATGCCTTCTTTTTGATATATTAAATCAATATTTTCCTCTAATAAATCAATCGCAATAGCTGCTTTCTTATATGCCTCTGGCTTAAATGGAACTTCTTGTAAGTCCAATAAATCACCAATTTCAAATAAAATTTGCGCTATTTCTTGATTTTTCATTCTCCTCTAAAGATATCTACGATATTAAAAGGAAACCTTCTATTAAAAACTCCCTCAATTTCTTTTCTTAGACATAAAAGAACAATAACGCTAATCATTGCAAGAGATCCGGCAACGCTAAAAGCAACAACATATCCCCATTGAGTTATTGCAAAACCGGTAAATATTCCTGCTAGCGCTGTTCCGAGCCCTAGCGTAGCTTCATTTACAGCCCATTGACTTGCTTCTTTTCCTTTAACAATATTTCTTGTAAACATTGTTCTCCATCCAACAAAAGCCATTGCCATTCCAACTCCATAGGCAATTTGCAAAACATATATATGCCATGGATAAATTGCAAAAATATATCCAAAAGGAACCAGGGCAGCTAAGAAGTTTCCCGAAACTAAAAATAAATAATCATCTTTTTGTCCTTGATATTTGTCTATTATTTTTGCAAAAGGAAAAACTAATAAAGCTCTGAGTGTCCAATATATTGCTACAGCAATTCCAACAGTCAATGCTGTTCCTCCAACAATCCTGTCAACAATAAATATAGCAAAAACAGGTGTAATCATTCCCCAGCCAGTCCAAAAGGCAATGTCAGTTAATATTAAATTTTTAATAATTTTATTCATTGTCGTTCTTAATAATTTTATCGCCTAAAAAATTAAATCCTGTTTTGATTATAAAAATAATTCCAATTGAAGAAATAATCACTTCGGCTCCTCTAATAATCATTGTAAATGCAGTTACAATTGAAACAGAAATTCCTAGTGCACCAAAAGCAAAGTATTGAAGGGCCTCATGAGATCCAAGAGCTGTTGGAATAGGTATCATTGCAGAGAGATATGTAAATCCTAAAATTGATAATGATGGCAAAAATCCAGTAATGCTTCCTAGGAAAAATATCAATATCCATGCCCTTGCTTGCATTGCAAAAGCTCTTAGGAAAGATATTGCCATTCCCTTGTAAAAGGACTTGTTTCTTAAATCAAAATAATTAAAAACATCTTCTTCAACACTAAGAAAACTATTACCGTCTTTAATTTCTTTTCTTAAGAAAGTTTTACACACTTGCCTAATTATGCTTTTTTTACCAATTGCCTTAAAATAAAAATATCCAATAAAAAGAATAAAGATAAATAAAGATGCTCCAAATACAATCATCAGCTCTTTTGAGGGTAAATAAAAGTTAAACAAAAAGAAAGTTATTCCTAATAAAATAACAATGATGTTTGCTGTCCATTCTAGAATTCTTTCAATAAAAACTGAGGAAAATGACTTTTGCCAAGAAATTTCATTATCTTTAGACAATCTATACACTCTATATCCCTCACCTCCCCAAACTATAATAGGAAGAAGATACATCATTGCATATCCACCTAAGTATATTTTAAATAGTGACCAAAAATTAGCCTTCTCTCCAGAGTCCTTAAGTATTTCTTTCCATCTCCAATTACCAATAAAAATAATAATAAAAGATAAAAAAAGGATAAAAATTGCTTGATATATATTAAAAACAGAAAATGACTCCCTTATCTCTTCCCATCCGACTATTTTTCCAAACCAAAGGAAGACAATTGTTCCCAGGACTAAAGAAAATAGTAATAATATTTTCTGCTTAAAATCAAAATCCATACCTGTATTGTATTACAAATCAACTCTCTAATCAAGAAATTTTATCTTCATTGCTAGATTCTTTCTTTAATAAACAAGGTGATTTCTTCTTTATGTTCTTCCCAATAATAATCGTGCCCTGAAATATTCATCGCTTCTGAAAAAGATGTCTTATTTCCCTTAATGTTTTCATAGGTCCAAATAAATGGTGCTCTAAATAAAGAAAATAGTAATCCACCTATCTGACCATTAGCTAAAATATCATTTTGATTATTTATTCCCAACATATTAATTCCTTCTGTTTTCTTTTTCCAGAAAGGAGCTCCTAGTTCTATGGAAAAAACACTTTCTTTGTTTTTTTCTATTTTCTCTATTGCTGAATTAGCAAAAGCAGCACCATTACTTAGCCCAGCTATAATAACCTTATCTCCTGGATTATTCTCTAAAAAATCATCAATTGCCCTAGCAAAAGAGCTCGAACTACTTGGAAATCCTTGCAATATTTCTCTAAGTGAGCCAAGCTTGCCGATAATGCTCTCTTTAGTTCTATGATACTCAACAATTGATACCTTAAGTCCCTGATCTTCAATTAATTCTTTGACTTCATTTATTATTGGATTAAAATCCATCGCATTCTCAAAAGGAATGGTTCCCCAGCCACCAGAATTAAAAATAACAACAACATCACTATCTTGACTAGCTGTTATTAGTTTTTCTTCAAAGCTCATTATATTATCTTCTAAAAAGAATAAATAAAACCAAATAGAAGAGATTATTAAAAGTCCCGCAAAACAAAATATTATTATTTTGTCACGCTTCCTCATATTGAATTTTTAATATTTTATACTTCCTATCATTATTAAAAGATACCACTTCTCCAACTTTTTTACCGATAAAAGAAACCCCTAATGGTGACTCATTACTAATTTTACCAGCAAAAGGATCTGCCTCAAGTGTTCCCACTATCTTATATTCCTCTTCTTTTTTTGATCCATTTTTAAGAATAACTTTCGCCCCTATGTCTACCTTGTCTTGCTCTTTTTTAGATGGTTTACTTATTATTCTATAATTTTTAAGAATATGATTCAACTCCTCAATTCTTTGTTCTAATAATTCAATATTTTCTTGGAAAACAGAAAATTCAGGATTCAAAGAATCTCCCTCAAGCATTGATGGTGCCTCTTCTAAAATTTCCCTTTTGTAGAGATTTTTTAATTCTTCATATTCTCTTTGAATATTTTTAAGCCCATTTTTTGTTAAATAGTATATTTTTGTCATATTTTTATTAAAGAAAAACTTCTCCTTTTGGGGAGAAGTTATTAATCTTTATTAATTTTATTTATCTTATAAAATAAAGCTTCTCCCCTTATTATTCAAAAATGACACCAAAATAAAGCAAATTTGTTTTGCCCACATTGACGTATATTTCTGATTTATAATAAAAGTATTCATGCTTTTTTATGAGTATACTCTCTTGTTGGCTCTTGTCAAGAGGACAATTATAAAATAGTATATATTTATGATTAAAAGAATCCTTATTTTATTAATAATGGTTGTTATTTTTATTTATATACAACAAGGTATATATCAACCAATTTCAAACACGAATGATTTAAATATTTTCAATATTGAAAAAGGATCATCTATTAAAAAAATTGCTCAAGATTTGAAAAATGAAGAAATCATCAGGTCATCAAATCTTTTTTTATTTTATTCTCTAATAACTAATAATAGAAATATTCAAGCAGGAGAATATCTTTTATCTCCACAAATGAACATTCCGCAAATTATAGAAATAATAGTTGGGGGAAAAATAAATGAAGAAAAAATAACCATAATTGAAGGATGGGACTTAAATGACATCGCAATTTATCTTGAAGAAAAAGGTATTTCGAGCAAAGATGAATTTTTTAGTATTACCGGAGAACCAAGAAACAAAGATAGCTTAGAAGGATATATTTTTCCTGATACATACAATATCACAAGCAAAGATACAGCAGAAACAATAGTTCAAAAAGCGCTTTTAAATTTTGAAAAAAAAATGACTACAGAATTAAAGAATGAAATTGAAAAACAGGGAAAAACGATTGAGGAAATAATTATCATGGCCTCAATTATTGAAAAAGAGGTTAAAAGCTTAGAAGACAAAAAAAATGTTTCTGATGTTTTATGGAAAAGAATTAACGCTAATATGCCCCTGCAAACATGTGCAACAGTCCTTTATGCTCTTGGAGAAAAAAAATCTAGCGTTTCAACAACAGATACACAAATTGATTCTCCATATAATACATATAAATATAGGGGCCTTCCTATTGGCCCCATATCTAATCCAGGAATGAATAGTATTCTTGCTGCAATATACCCAACAAAAAATAACTACTGGTATTATTTGTCAGCACCAGACGGTAAAACTCATTTCTCAACTACTCTTAATGAGCATAATTATAAGAAGAATCTATACTTAAGGTAACTTCTTGCCCTCAAAAGACCTTAGCACTTCTAATGGAACTGCAAATATAATTGTGTTTGATTGATCTGAACTAATATCATTTATTGATTGCAAGGTTCTTAAGTGAAGAGCTCCTTCTGAGCCAGACAAAACCTTGGCCGCTGTGGCCATATTATTAGCTGCTGCAACCTCACCTTCTGCTTTAATAATAACAGCTCTTTTTTCTCTTTCTGCTTCTGCTTGTTTTCCAATGACTCTTTTCATTTCTTCAGGCAAAGTAATATCTTTTAATTCAAGATTTTCAACATCAATTCCCCATGGATCAGACATTGCATCAATAATTCCCCTAATATCTTCGGAAACCTTGTCCCTTTGAGATAATAATTCATCTAATTCTACTTTACCAACAGCATTTCTCATTGTTGTTTGAGCTAATTGAGAAATAGCATAATAAAAATCTTCTACTTGTAAAATTGCTTTTGGGGCTGATTTAATTTTATAATAAATTACTGCATTAACTCTTACTGAAATATTGTCTCTCGTAATTGCCTCTTGATCAGGAACATCTACCGCTTTTGTTCTCATATCAACTTTTTTGTAAAATTGAATAATTGGCAAAACAATTCGCCACCCCGGACTCATTGTTCCAGAAAACTTACCCAGAGTAAATTTAACTCCGTTCTCATATTGATTTATTTGCTTTATTGAAGCTAATAAAATAACTGCTATTGTGATTATGATTGGTATTATTATTTCGTTCATATTTTTATTTTAATAATTTAGATGTCTTTTTCTTTTTTCTTTGAATTTCTTTAATTGTTCTCTCTACTAATTTTCTAGGATCTCTGTCATATATGATTTTGTTTGATGCTTTGCAATAACTCTCAATTATTCCCCTTATCTTATCGGCCATGCCTCCAGTTCCTTCTAAAACAGCAATTGCTTTTTGTGTTTCAATAGCTACAGTAAATTCGTGAAGTGTTCCTGTTCTTCCACAAATAATAATTACTGCATCAGCCGACTTAGTCATTACAACATCTCTTCCAACATAATCAGCTCCTGTATAAATCATAATATTAAAAGGATCTAATGGCAATCTATATGACTTAAGGTGCTGACTTTCTGTTGATGCGGGAGAAAATCCTATATTAAATCCCCCTTCTTCATTACATCCAACTGCAGAAAAATATGGAACACCTGTTGTTGCCCCTGTCACAAGTGTGTGGCCCTGTCTAGCGATTTCTCTACCAACTTCTTTTGATATTTCTTCTATGTTTTCTGCGCAATGACCAACTTGAGCGGCCCCAGAAACAACTATATTATATTTTATTTCTTTTTTTGACATTTGATATAAAAATTAGAATATGGCTTTTTTCCTATTAATATCTCTCCGCTGTCAATAATCTCAAAACCACAATCTTTGACTAATTGTATCAGTTCTTCTAGATTAAAACAATAAAAATAAGTTTCTTTTTCGCTATACCATGGAATAAAAACATCTTTCTCTCCTTTTAGTTTGTTTTTTAAATTCCAGACAGTCAAAATAAATATGCCATCATTTTTTAAAACTCTTTTAACTTCTAATAAAAATTCTTTTCTTAATTTTTCACTAGGGATATGATGCAAAACTGCAATGCTAAATATTTTATCAAATAATTCATCTTCAAAGGGAAGATCATTGCCAAGAGCAACCTTGAAGCTTGCCTCAGGATAATTATTTTTACATATTTTAATTAATTCTACCGAAGGGTCTATACCAATATAGTTAGATTTTTTAAGATATTCATAAAATCTTCCGTTTCCGCAACCTAAATCTAAGACGTTGTCGCCCTCTTTAGTATCTCTAAAGAGAAACTCCATCTCTTTCCATGGCTTACTTCTAACGCTTGAGTATTTTTGGGAAATGCTGTTATAATCCTCAATAGTTTCCCTTATTATATTTTTAGCTTTATTATTTTCCATGAATTACAACGAATTAATAATTAGAGATCTTTTAGATAAAAATGTTACCTCTTCTAAAGAGCTGGCTTCTGTTAAAAGAAGCTTTGCTAAAGAGAATAAAATTGATTGCCCAAGTAACATTGCTCTGCTTAGAGAATATCATAGTTTAGTTAATAAAAAAAGAATTAAAAAAAATAGCGAAATAGAAAAACTATTAATCACTAGGCCTGTGAGGTCTTTATCAGGTGTAGTTAATGTTTCTGTCTTAACCAAGCCATATGATTGCCCTGGAGAGTGTATTTATTGCCCTAAAGAGACAAATATTCCCAAAAGCTACCTATCGGGTGAACCGGCGGTTGAAAGAGCTAAAAAATTAAAGTATGATCCCTATTTGCAAGTCAAAAATCGTATTGAATCATTAGAATTAGGAGGACATCCAACTGATAAAATAGAGCTCCGTCTAATTGGAGGGAACTGGTCTAGTTATACTAAAAAATACAAAGAGTGGTTTGTTAAAAGATGCTTTGAGGCCTGCAATGATAAAAAAGATAGAACATTGAAGCTTTCCCAAAGAAGGAATGAGAAAGCAAAGCATAGAATCGTGGGAATTTCTTTTGAAACAAGGCCCGATTTTATTAACCAAAAAGAAATTGACGAAATGCTTCTATTGGGCGCTACAAAAATAGAGATAGGAGTTCAGTCACTATATGATAATGTTTTAACTATGAATAAAAGAGGCCACGGAGTTAAAGAAACAATAAAAGCAACGAAGCTATTGAAAAATGCTGGTTTTAAAGTTGCCTATCAAATGATGTTAAATCTTCCAGGATCTAATCCTCAAAAAGATATTGAAATGTTTAAAGAATTGTTTAGTAATCCTTCTTTTAAGCCCGATTATTTAAAAATATATCCTTGTGCGCTCGTAAAAGAAGCTCCATTATATAATCTTTATCTCAAAGGAGAATATAAGCCATATAATAGAGAGATTTTAATTGAAACAATTAATGAAATAAAAAAGTACATTCCAATCTATGTTCGAATTGAAAGAATTATTAGAGATATTCCTTCTCCATTAATTGTTGAGGGAGGAGCTAAATCATCAAACTTAAGACAATTTATTGATTCTCAAAAAATATGCAAATGCATAAGATGCAGAGAAATTAAAGATATAAAAAACGAAGAAGTTTTTCTTTTTAAAGAAGAGTATGAGGCATCAGATGGGAAAGAAATATTTTTAAGTTTCGAAGACAAAAATAGAAAAAATATATATTCTATTTTAAGATTAAGAATTACTAATAGTGACACTGCCTTAATTAGAGAAGTTCACGTTTATGGTCAAGCGACACAAATATCAAAAAAAGGATCCCAACACAAAGGGCTAGGAATGCTAATGGTTAAAGAAGCAGAAAAAATAGCAAATAAAAAAAGAATTGCTGTAATTTCAGGTGTTGGCGTAAGAGATTATTATAGGAAAAAATTAGGATATCGCCTTTCAAAAACCTATATGATTAAGACCTTTTAACTCTAGTTAATCCACTAAAAGGAATAATTTCTATTCCCTTTTTTTCTAGTTCATCTAAAAATAAATTCATCCCTAAAGAGTCAGAAGAAATATGGCCAGCAATAACAATATTAATATGAGAGGCCTCTGCTTTTTTTCTGTGATCTTCCGAGGCGTGCATAGCAACAACAGTACCAACTCCTGCCTGAGAAAGAGCTTCCATTAATTTTGAAGATGCTTCTGTTCCTCCTGTTATTTCTGTAATTGCAATTTTGCCACACCTGTTGTCTCCCTTGCCTGTAATAATTTTAGGACCAGAACCATTTTTAATCGCCTCTCTGTACTCAGGAATTTCTTTTAATAAATTAATTAACTCCTCAACTGTTTCTAATTCCTTGCTTTCAACTAAGTTCTTAAGAAAATTTGCTACTAAATTATCTGCTGGGGTATGAATATTTATAAAATTAACCCCCAAAATTTTTGCTGCGTCAACACTTTTTTGATGATTTGAAGAAGTAACGCTTCTTGTAACTTCTCCAATCTTAGGGTTATTTAGTGCTTCTGCAACATTAATTGGAACTCCATATTGATTGTAAATATCGGCCTGCATCTCCATAACATCCCCCAGGCAAGACAATCCTTTTCCAACAGGATGATGACTAATAACTAAATCTACTCCCAGCTGTTTTGCTAGTAATAGCTCCGCTGTGTCAGCATCAATACCAGACAAGACCTTTTTTATCTCCTTATCTTCTGCAATGTTGTGAATTCTTGAATCTAAGTAAGGATTAGTTAGTGCCTCAATATCAAACTCTTCTTTTTTGCCTTCGCTTAATTCATCATATTTTTTCTTTTTTCTACTCAAAAACTTCTCTACTTTTGCAGAACCCCTTAAGTCGGAATTTATTCCCATCTTTATTGCTAAATCAAAAATCTCTTGTATTTTCATAGTGATATATTACTCTAAAAAAATAAATTTGTCTATTTTGTTAATGTCTCTATTATTAATTTAAGATTACTAATCTTTTCTCTTTTTTCTTCAATTATTTCTTTTGGAAAGATTTTATTAAAATCATAAAAAGATTGAATTTCTTTTTTATGATGTTTTTCAAATTCTTTCTTGTACCACTTGGTATTCTTATTTTCATAATCTTTATCAAGAATAGATAAAAAAAGTGCTTCTAAGCATGGTGTATTTTCTATAACAATAATATTGTTTTCTTTAGCAATCTTTCGTGCATCTAAAACTTCTTTTGCTGGCTTATCATTATCTAAAAGAACAGCTCTTTTTTTAAAATCACCAAAAACTTTTATACAATCTTTGACGATTTTTTTGGCGTCTCCTCCTCGACCGCGTCGTATTGTTATATGAATCTTTTTTGATGAGTATATTGATTTTAAATACTCTAAAAACAAAGAATCTAAAAGACCTTCTCCGAAAAAAAGAGTTGTCTTTTTTATTATTTTTTTCTTATATCTTTGGTATGCCACCATATGTACCAGCTATATATTTAGCATAAAAATTATCATCTATTCGAACTTCACTACCCATTTCATCTAATCGCCATGCCTCACTTACTCCTTCATTGTTTTTTTCAACCAAAATGATTTGATATTTGTCTAAAGAATTTAAAATTTGATGATTATGAGTACTAAAAATAATTTGAGCATTGTTGGGATTAGTTTCTGGATGAATAAATAATTCAAATATTTTTAAAACTATAGATGGATGTAAGCTCGCATCAAATTCATCTAAAACAATAATTCCTCCGTTATTTAAAACACTTAAAATACTTTTTAGTATAATAAACAACTGCTTTGTTCCGGAAGACTCATAAATAAATGGAAGCAACTTTATTTCTCCGCCAAAAGAATGGTTAAAATTCAGGCGAAGAAAAGCTTCTCCTTCTTTTTCGTCTTTCTCAATATTAAATGAATTTAATCCTAAATCAAATTGAGAAAGCAATTCTTCTACTCTTTCTTTTATTATTTTATTTTGAGGATTATTATAAAAATTTACGGCCCTATAAAATTGAGTCCCTTTGTCTTTTGAATAACTGTCCCCCAGCCATCCTATTTCAATTACATTGGTTTCTATTTTTCTCCAAAAATTAATTATTTCTTGACTTTCTTTGTGATTGCTACGAGCCGCAGTGCAAATTAAGCTTGCCTTATTTTGCAATTGAGAAGCATCCACAACTTTGGGCAAATTAAAATTTCTTGCACTTAATTTATATTTTTTGTTTATAGGATCCCACTCCCTAGTAAACAATTTTTTTGTAGATGTTTTTTTTATGTTTTTTACCCTAACCTTAAGTTCTTCTTTTTTAATTATTTTACTATCAAGAATTACTGAATATTCATATATTTTATTTTCTATCTGAAAGACAACAGCAAAATATGTTGGTTTTTTTTCAGAATCACCATAAAAAAAAGATTTTACAGGGAGGTTCTTTTCGATATCTATTTCAAAAGAATGAACAATAAACCACCTCAAAAAAGGAATGACCTTTAATAGGTTTGTTTTTCCTGAAGCGTTGGGACCAATCACTGTTTCTATTTTTGATAAACGACTACCTGTTTCAGTAATGAAATAAGAATTGTTTATTGGTGCCTTTTTATTAACCACAAAATCAACCTTTGTTAGGTCTTTAAATGAATAAAAATTATGACAAGAAAATGAATGTATCATATTAATTAATATGATATCAAATCATTTAAAATATGTCAATAATCAACAGTATTTTGTATAAGAAGAACTTATATTGCTATTTTTCACTACACTTAACAAGAAGTATATTTGTTTCGTTATTAATTGTCTGAACTACTCCCCCTTCATTGATAAATAATTTTTCTCCCTCTTTTGTTTTTATTTTTATTTCCCCTGGAGAAATAGCTGAAACTAAAGCAGAGTGATTGCTTAAAATAGAAATATAACCTAAACGAGTAGGTATTGTTGCTACCTCTACTTCTCCTTCAAATATTTTCTTTTCTGGTGTTAATATTCTTGTTTTCATTGACCAATTACTTGATTAATATTCCCCTTCATATAGAATTCATCTTCTGACCTGTCATCTAATTCTCCAGATATAATTTTTTCAAATCCTTCTATTGTTTCTTCTATTTTAACATATACTCCAGGAATACCTGAGAAAACTTCAGCGACTGAGAATGGTTGAGATAAATATTTTTGTATTTTTCTAGCCCTTGATACAACTATTTTATCTTCTTCAGCCAATTCTTCAATTCCTAAAATAGCAATAATATCTTGCAGCTCCTTGTATCTTTGAAGTATTTTTTTAACTGCTATCGCTGCTGCATAATGCCTTTCTCCAATTATTCTTGGATTTAATAGAGATGATGTTGATTCTAGTGGATCAACGGCTGGGAAAATACCAAGTGATGCAATGGCACGAGACAACACTAGAGATGAATCAAGATGTGAAAAAGTTGAAACAATCGCAGGGTCAGTCAAATCATCAGCAGGAACATAAATTGCTTGCACAGAAGTAATTGAACCATCGTTTGTTGAGGTAATTCTTTCTTGAAGAGATCCAACTTCTGAAGCTAGTGTTGGTTGATATCCCGTTTGAGATGGAATTCTTCCCAGTAGTGCTGAAACCTCTGAACCAGCTAAAACAAAACGAAAAATGTTGTCCATAAATAATAGAACATCTTTTTTTTCTTCATCTCTAAAGTGCTCCGCAATAGTCATCGCTGTAAAAGGAACTCTTAATCTTGCACCTGGAGTTTCATTCATTTGACCAAAAACAAGACAAGTATTTTTAAGAGTATCTGATTCTTTCATTTCTCTAAAAATATCATTACCCTCTCTTGATCTTTCTCCAATACCAGCAAAAATAGAATATCCTTGATGGAATTTAGCAATATTCGTAATTAGCTCTTGCATCAAAACAGTTTTTCCTACTCCAGCACCACCAAATAAACCCACCTTACCTCCTTTAGGAAGCGGGCATAATAAATCAATTGCTTTAATTCCTGTCTCTAATATCTCTGTTTCACCTTTTTGATCTTTAAGTTCTGGCCCTTTTTTATGAATACCGTCTCTTTTTTGTGTTTTAATTTCACCCTGATTGTCAATCGGCTCACCTAAAACATTTAGAATTCTTCCTAGTGCTTCTTTGCCTACTGGAACTTCAATTGGCCTACCTGTATCTTCTACTTCGTCACCTCTTTTAAGTCCTTCTGTTGGTCCCATTGCAAGACATCTTACTTTATTTTCCCCAAGTCCCTGCTCAACTTCTAGAACTAAATTTTTATCTTTTACTTTTAGGGCATTATAAAGAAACGGAGCTTTCCCTTCTTCAAACTCTACGTCTATTACCGGCCCAATTATTTGTGTTATTTTTGCCATATAATTATATTATTATCCCATCGCTTCTTTAGTTGATGATATCTCAGAAACTTCAGAAGTAATTTGTGCTTGTCTTGCTTTATTATAAACTAATCTTAAATCTTCTAATAATCCCTTTGCGTTATCAGATGCATTTCTCATTGCCATCATTCTCGCAGAATGTTCTGATGTATTTGCTGAAAGAATAAACTGATATATCAAATATTGAACAAAAACAGGAATCACTTCATCTAATATTACTTTGGGTGATGGCTCTAAGATATAGTTTTTGTCTACTTCTCCGCAAGTTTTTTCTTGTAAAAAACCTTCTATTGTTTTAGTTCTTGCTGGAAATAATTGAACTACTTTTGGTTTTTGAATAAAAGATGAATAGAAGTGAGTATAAACAATATATATTTTTTGATATTTATCATTCAAAAATGAATTGATTAAAAAATCAGAAATCTCTTTTGTTTGTTTAAATTCCCAATAATCACCAACACCAGAAAAGCTGTATCTAATTTTTTCTTTTTTTAGATAATGTTTTACAGATTTTTTACCGACTGGCAAGATTTCAACAACCCCTTCTTTTCTTAATTCTGCTATTTCCTTATCTGCAAGTTTTAAAACACTAGAGTTAAAAGACCCACAAAATCCTCTATCAGAAGCAATAACACAAACCAATATATCTTTAACAGGCCTTTTTTCTAAGAATACTGACTTTCCTTCTCTTAGAGCTTTTTTCATATTCTTTAACATTTTTGCCATTTCTTCAGTAAAAGGTTTTGACTCTGAAAATCTCTTTTGAGTTTTTTTCATTTTAAGAGCAGAAAAAGTTTCCAGAGCGCCCGTAATGTCTGAAATATTTTTAACTGAACCAATTTTTGCTTTTACTTCTTTAAGTTCCATAGTTTAACTTAACTTTTTTGATTATTTCCAAAAGCACTTCTTTACTCTTATCAGACATATCTCCTGTGTCTCTTATCTCTTTTAATATCTCTGGCTTCTCTAATTCAACAGCACTTAAAACATCTTTTTCAAAGTCCTTAATTCTATCAATTGCCACTTCTTCAATATCGCTATTTACTCCGGTGAAAATAACGATAACTTCTTTTTCAATTGGCATTGGCTCTAAATCATTCTGCCTTAGAAGAAGGGTCATTCTTTTTCCCCTTTCAATTGTCTTTTTTGTTTGAGTATCAAGTTCTTCTGTAAACTCAGAGAACCTTTCTAACTCTTGGAATTGTGCTAAATCAAGTTTTAATCTACCAGCAACTTTCTTTGTTGCTTTAATTTGAGCTGATGATCCAACTCTTGAAACAGATGTTCCTACGTTAATAGCCGGTTTTTGTTCTTTCTTAAATAAGGTTGCGTCCAAAAAGATTTGCCCATCTGTAATAGAAATCACGTTTGTAGGAATATATCCTGAAATATCTCCTGCTTGTGTCTCAATAATTGGTAAAGCAGTTAGTGAGCCACCACCCATCTCATCAGAAAGCATCGCTGCCCTTTCTAATAATCTTGAATGAAGAAAGAATACATCTCCTGGATATGCTTCTCTGCCTGGTGGACGTCTTAGAATTAAAGATATTTCTCTCCATGCCCATGCTTGTCTAGTTAAATCATCATAAACAATCAAAGCATCTTGCTTATTATCTCTAAAATATTCACCAATTGATGCTCCTGCAAATGGGGCCAGGTAAATAAATCCGGCTGGATCGTCTGGAAAAGCACAAACAACTGTTGTATATTCCATTGCCCCTGCTTTTTCTAATGTGGCAATAATTCTCTTAACCTTACTCTTCTTTTGTCCACAAGCGACATATATACATTTTGGTCTATTCTTTTCATCTTTTTGATTAATTATTGCATCAAGAGCAACAGCAGTTTTTCCTAGTCCTCTGTCTCCAATAATTAACTCTCTTTGACCTCTGCCGATTGGAATTAAAGCATCAACCATTTTAATTCCTGTGTGCAATGGTTTTGTCACTGGCTGTCTTTCAATCACAGAAGGACCCTTTCTTTCAAGAGGAAGTGATTCTTTTGAAATAATTTCCCCCTTACCGTCTAATGGCCTTCCTAGTGGATCAACAACACGACCTAAAAGGCCCTCACCCACCGGCACGGAGAAAACCTTTTTGGTTCTTTTAACTACTGTTCCTTCTTTTACTTTTTTATCACTACCTAGAATAATTGCTCCAACCTCATACTCTTCAAGGTTTAAAACAAGACCTTGAACTTCTGCGCCATCAAACTCAATCATTTCAAAGTTTTCAACGCTTCTAAGACCGGATATTCTAGCAACTCCATCTTTTATTTCAACAACCTCTCCCACTTCTTCAATCTCGGGAGATATTTGAACTCCTTCAAGCTGTTTTTTAAATTGTTCAATTATATCCATATATTTTGTTTTTTAATTTAATTAAAGTATCTTTTAAGGATGCCTTAATTAAAAGATCTTTTGTTTTTAAGCGAAAGCCTGCTAAAAGATTTTCGTCTATTTCGTCTTCAATCTTATCAATTCCCTTGAACTCTTCTTTTATCTTTTTAATAATATCTGCGTTATCAAATCTATGAGAAAGATATAGCTTTGCTTTCTTTTCCTTGTTATATATCATCTCTGCTTTTTTAATAATGGAAGGCAAGTAAGCTATTTTCTTTCCTAGTGAAGATTTAAGGTTGGTAAAAATTGCCTCAGACTTTTCTGGATTCTTTTCTAATGACAGATAAAGGGTACGACTCCAATAAAATATTTCTTTCTCAGTTTTCATGATTTAATTTTGCTTAAAAAATCTTCCGAAATTTCTTTTCCCTTCTTTTCGTCAATACTTTCTTTGAGAAGCTTCTCTGTAAGAATAAAAGCATTTTCAATTGTCTTCTTTTTTGTTGCTTCTTTTTCTTTTTCTTTAATTTCTTCTGCTTCTTTTTTTGCTTTTAACAAAAGCGTTTCTTTTTCTTCTTCCGCTTTTTTGGCAGATTCTTCGCTTCTTTTCTTTGCTTCTTCTTGTGCTTTTAATAAGATCTCTTTCTTTTTCTCATCGTTTTCCCTTTCCATTTTATCCTTTAAGTCCCTTAATTCTCCTAGCTTGCCCTCTGCTTCTATTGATTTATTTATTCCTTCTTCTATTTTCTCCCTTCTAGTTTTAAGTAAATTCAAAAATGGCTTGTATATTAAAAGCTTAAGAATAAAGAACAAAATAGCAAAATTAACTATTTGTCCTACTAATATTTTCCAATCAAATTCTAAACCGTTCATTATATAAAATTATTAAACAAACAATATAATTAATGCTACTACTAATGCATAAATAGCGATAGCTTCTGCGAAGGCAATTGATAAAATCATACCTGTTTGAACTTTTGATGCTGCTTCAGGATTTCTTCCGATTGATTCAGATCCTTTTGATCCAATCATTCCGATAGCAATAGCTGGACCAATTGCTCCGATAGCAATTGCTGATGCTGCTGCGATTGTATTTAATGTTTCCATATATTTTTTATTTTATTAATTTAATTTATTATTTTTTCGACCTTTTTTCTAAAAACGGAATTATTATCTTATATAAATTGACTATCGTTAACCCTATTCCAATCAAAATTGATATTATTAATGCTATTGGAAATGTTTCTAGCTTCTTATCAATCATCACTCCTAAAAATATCGCTATAGCTAATGGAGCGGCAAGAACAAAGCCCAATCCGCTGCCCATTCCTAAAACATATCCAATGCTAGTGTTCTTCTGCGGTGGTAAAGACATAAAAAACTGTAATTAATGATGAAAATACTAATGCCTGAATAAATCCTACAAATATCTCTAAACCTAAAAATGGCAAAGGAGCTATAAATGGAATCATAAAACTAATAACTACCAATAAAATCTCTCCTGCAAAAAGGTTTCCAAAAAGCCTAATTCCTAATGATGCTGTTTTTGTAATTTCTCCTATTCCCTCTAATATTCCAACAAAAAACATAATCGGACTGTCTAGAATTATAAACTTTTTAAGATAATTGCCTCCCCCTAATTTCTTTATTGCTGAAAAATGAATAAATCCCATTGAAAATATCGCTAGAGCTAATGTAAAATGAAGATCTGAACTAGGAGCCCTTAAAAAAGGAAATACCCCCACGCCCGGAAGTATTTCTAATAAATTATTAATTAATATAAAAATGAACAAAGTTGCAACCAAAGGAAAAATTTCTTCTGTTTTTTTTCTATCACCCGACATACTATCAAACAAGCTAAATAACGACTCTAAAATAAACTCAAAAAAGTTTTGGGTTTTTCCGGGAATGATTTCTTTCTTCTTGAACCCAATTAAAAAAAGCGCCATCAACAAGAGTGCGCAAAATATAGCCAATATAAAGGTATTAGTAAAGTCAATTCCTAAAAAACTAAAAAATGTTTCCCCGAATAACGGGGGCGTGTGTATATCCATAGGACATCTTCATTCTACTTATAAATAGAGAACTGTCAAGAAAAACTAGAAAATCTTAGAGTGAGATTCTATCCTTAATAAATAAATTATTTTGTCTTCTTTTTTATAAATCAAAATAACATCTGGCCTAATATAACAATCAAAACAATCAACAAAGGGTCCTTTTAATTGATGATTTTTATTTTTAGCTAATAAATCCAAGACTTCTTTAAGCTCGCAGAGAACCAGAGAATATTGTATATATATCATTTAATTGTCAATACACTCCCTAATAACCGACCTATCATCCCATGGTATTTTTTTGCCGTGAGCAACACATATCCATGGTTCACACCCCTTGCCTGTTATAACCACAACGTCATTATCTTCTTTTAATTGAAGAGCCCTTCTAATTGCTTCCCTTCTGTCAATGATTTTCTCTGCTCTTTTTGAGCCCTCAGCGACTTGATTAATGATTTCCATAGGGTCTTCATCATATGGATCTTCGTTTGTTATAATGATTACATCCCCATAGTTATCAGCGATTTTACCCAAAACTGGTCTTTTCCATTTGTCTCTTCCTCCTCCGCAAGAACCTAAAACACAAATCAATTTGCCATCTTTTGGTTTTAAGAAATTATATACCTTTTCTAGAGCGTTAGGAGTAAAAGCATAATCAACAAAAATATTATCAACCACTTCTTCCATTCTTCCAGCGATTTGTTCAACTCTTGACAATCCTCTTTTACAAATTTCTATTGATATCCCTTGAGATAGCCCTATCGATATGGCTGCTAGAGAATTATATATATTAAACTCGCAAAGTAATTTTAATTCAAAAGTTTCTTTATTGACCTTAAAGGTAGATCCCCTGGGAGACAAATTAATATCTTCTGCTAAAATATCCCCCCTCTTTATTCCATAGGTTATTGTTTCTTTTGCAGGAAAACTCATAAAATAATCTCTATACTCATCATCGCTATTAATTATATGTATATTTTTACAAGTGTTGAATAGCTCTCCTTTTGCTTTTTTATAATTCTCAAATCCTTTATGTGCTTCTATATGCTCAGGAGTTAGATTGGTAATAGCAACAACATCAAAATTAATAAAACGATGACGATGTTGCTTTATTCCTTCTGAAGTTACTTCAATAATTACATAGTCACATTTCTCACTAACTGCTTTTTTGAGAAATTTTTGAAGAGAAAATCTTCCCGGCATTGTCATTTTCATTTTATTCTCTTCTTCAATGTCACCAATTTTAAAGATAATAGAAGAAGATGACGCAACCTTGTGTCCCGCTTCTTTTAATATCTGAGAGGTAATGTTTATAACAGTTGATTTACCATTAGTTCCTGTAATTCCAATCACTTTAATCTTTTTTCCAGGGAAGCCGTAATAAAGAGCGCCCATAAAAGACAAGGCAAGATGATACCAGCTAATTAAAAAGGCCGGAATAAACTTTTTAGCAATGTTAATATATTTTCTCATAATAGCTTTAATGCTTCTTTAATTCTTTGTTCTATGTCCTCTATTTCATCAGGAACTTTTTTTAAGGCCTCTTGTGCTTGACCTTTCTTAAACCCTAGAGAAGTTAAACCGCTTAGGGCCTCGTCCTCTGTATTCTTCTTAATTGTTTTAACCTTTCCTGTGATTTCTAAAAGTATCTTTTGAAGCTTCTTTGCTCCGATACCTTTAACTTCTCCTTTTTCAATTAAATCTTTTAGCTCTTCTAGTGAATCAACGAAAGAAAGATCTAGCGCACTTTTAGGTCCCACGCCTGAAATGCTTTTTAATACCTTGAAAAGTTTCAATTTATCTACACTTAAAAAACCATATAACTCAATTTCTTTATCTTTTAACAACAGCTCTGTAAAAACTTCTATTTCTTGACCTAGTGAAATTTTCTCCATCTCTCTATTGTTTAAAAAGATATCAAAGCCAATCCCTGACTTTTCAATAGTTATTAATTTATCGTCAATATGTATAATTATTCCTTTAAGATAACTTATCATAATATTATTATAGCAAAACTTGCAAAAAATTAACAATTAGTGTATATATACAGCATATATGCCAGTTACAAAAACAACAAAAAGAAGACCTCAACAAAACGAAAGAAAGAGGATTATAAATAAGAAAAGGATTTTAGAAATGAGAAAGCTTGTGAAAGAAGCTAATACTTTGATTGCTGCAAAAGATACAGAAGCGGTTGAGAAAATGATGCCTCAAATATACAAAGCAATTGATAAGGCTGCTAAAGTAGGAATTATAAAGAAAAACACTGCAGCGAGAAAAAAATCTCGAATGATGAAAAAAATTAGCTCAACAAAAAGTAATTCAAAGGAATCTTAATTAAGTTATACTCTTCGATAAGTTCTAGTTCGTCATTTGAAATAATTAACCCATGGCTTGGGTTTATTTTTTTATTTGTTTCTAATATTTGTTTGCAATTTTTTTGACCAGAGCCAACTTCAATTACAATCTTTTTATCTCCATAAGAAAGAATAAAATCTGCTCCATTCTCAGAAACGTCATATGTCAAAAAATATTCTCCATATTTAGGAACTATTCTATTCAAATACATCGCCACAACATCTTCCAAAAGGGCACCTTTATAATTGCTTATTGAAACAACGCTTTCCCTAGAGGAAAGATATGAGAATCTTAAAGACGGGGTAGAAAAAAGATATTTTGATGGTTTTTTAATTTGCTTGAAATGAGAACCATTTGCTGGAACTTTTAAAAGTAGTCCTGACGACTCTAGAGACCTTAAAACACTACTTGCTGTTTCTTTGTTCATTTCAATTATTGAGCTTAGCTTATTAACACTAACTCCAAGGGTGTCCGATAGTAAATAAAGAATTTTATCTATTTTATTAATTGTTTCCTTATCAAAATTATAAAACTGAGGAACATCTATATATATCACCTTATTAATTATTTGTGAGATAAAATTTATTGCTATGCTCTCATTCTTGAGATTAAGAGAAAAAGGAAATGTTCCTATTTTCACATAATTTTCTATTTCTAACTTGTCCACCCCTGATAAATATTTTTTAAGGTTATCTTCATTATTTTTTATCCTTTCAAAACATTGCTTTGCATTATTGGACGATAGTATTGCTTCTTTAATGTTAAAGTCAATCTCCTTTTTTCCATATTTAAAAAGCATATATTCAGAAAATGAAACTGGATGAATATCAATAAAATAAGTTCTTCTAGCAGAATCTGCATTTACTTGTTCTCTCAGAAGTAATGATGAAGACCCGGTGGCAAAAACAATTACTTTTTTTGATTTATCGTAAAGCGTTTTTAAAAAAATAGACCAATTATCATCATAATGAATTTCATCTAAAAATATGATTAATGGTTCGTCTAACTCCTCTAATCTTTTACCAATAATTTCTTCGTATGCCTCTATAATGTCCCACAGATTAACATTAAAACGCTTCACTGCTTCTTCTATAGATATATATAACTTGCTATTTTCTTTTAAAGACAAGTACAGTTGTGAAAGAAGTGTTGTCTTTCCTGTTCCACGAAGGCCTGGCATAACAATAATCCTTGGATCAGTTCCCTTTTTTAAAAAGCTATTAACGATATCATTCAACTCAAAGAAAACATTCCTTTTAAAAAGGGGGTTCCCGTTTGCGTCCATTGTCATTCCCTTGGCTCTATTCTCTGACTGAGATATTAATGTTTGTAAATATTCTTTTAATTCCTTGTTTTTCATATCTCTATTCTACCACGGTAGCATAGAAAGTGTCAATACTATGCTACTCTAACCAGCTAGAGAATGTCCTTTATTTCACTTAATTGTTTGATGTTCCTCCAAGCAATACTCCTTAACTCCTCAACATTACTATCAATAGCTATTCCGTTTTTAGTCATCTCAAAAGCGCCTATGTCGTTTTTTCCGTCTCCCACAAAGACGATATCTTCTATCTCTGCATTATTATCTTTTGCTATTTCTCTAATTTTATCTTCTTTAAAAAGCTTGTTCTCTAAGCATTCGCTTTCGATAGATAACAATTCCCCATCATCGCTAAAAGAAAACTTTGTTCCTGCATAGAATCCATCTAATTGCAATCTTTGGGTTAATTTTTCTAAATAAATATCTATTGAGCAAGAAATTAAATATATTTTGTATCCCTTATCTTTTAAATAATTAATTAAATCTTCTGCGCCCTTTTTTAAAGAATTGATATCGTCCGAATGATTACAAATATAGGATATATTAGCATTGCCTGTCTTTTTAAGAACATCCGCCATTTGCTCCCAAAAATCTTTTAGAGATATTTTGTTACTATAATAATTACTAAAGATGTCTTTCAACTCTTTTTCTGCATCCTCTTTTCCTAAAGTAAAAATCTCCCAAGAGCTTTGGTCAATTAATGTTCCATTAACATCAAAACAAATGATTTTTTTCATACGCCACAAATTAAAATATTTAACGATTCAATAGGATTCACTTTTCCTGTTTTAATACCATAATCCAATTCAACAACTTTATCATAAAGATTTTTAAGTTCGTCCATTGTAAAGTTATTATAATTCCCTTTTTCTTTTGCTGAAATAATTTTTCTAACCTGAAAAGCAATCATTGCTAATATATACACTGGAGCATCGCCCCTATCAAGATGTTTTTTAATTGATTGAAGGGCCCCTTTTTTATCTTTTTTTGCGATAGAGTTAATTGTTTCAAATATGTTTACTTCGTTTTTATCTCTTACTAATTTTTTAACATCACTTAACAATATACTAGAAGAGTAATTAACTAATTTAGTAATCTCATTTTCCATTCTCCATAAATCACTACCCGCATATTCAATTAATAATGATAATGAACTATCATTAATTCTACCACCCACAACCTCAACTTTATTTCTTGCCCACTCTTTTAGTTTTACTCCATTTAATAGTTCAAACTCTTGCTTCTTACAATTAATATCAGCATCATTCTCATTAATTATTAAAAGCACATTTGGAGAAGATTCAAATAAATCAACTTGCGATAAGAATTCTTTGCTTATTACAAAATCATGAACGATTACAAGCTTTTTTTCATTAAACATTGAAACAGAAAGCATCTCTCTTCTTATATCTTCTACTTGAGCATCTTTTAAAGAGCTAAAACCGCTCTTGTTTTTTTCTCTATGAGCACTAATCATTTCTCTCGCCTTTTCTCTAATTCTGTACTTATCTTTTCCGTAAAAAAGTATAATCATTTCTTTTTTTGACAATTAGGGCAATAAAAAGTTCCTCTTCCTCCTAAGTTCATTCTTTCTATTTTCATCCCACAATTTAAGCATGGTTTACCATTTTTTTGATATACCTTCATAATGTTCTGAAATCCGCCTTTTTCCCCATGAATTGTTCTAAAGTCAGAAAAACTATCTCCCCTTGAACGAATTGATTCTTTTAGTATGAATTGCATTCCTTGAAAGATATTTTTAAAATCTTGTTCCTCTAATTTAGAAACATCTTCTTCGGGATGAATTTTTGATATAAAAAGTATTTCTGAAGCATATATGTTCCCTATGCCGGCAATGAATTCTTGTTTCATTAAGAGTTGCTTAATCTTACCTCTTTTCTTTCTGAATAAATCTCTAAAAGATTCATAATCAATTTCTAGTGGTTCCGGACCAATATCTAATTTATCGTCTTTCAATATCTCCATTTTTGCAAACTTCCTCACATCAGACAATGCCAACTGTCTACCATCATCTAATCCCATTACAACATGCAAATAACCATTCATTGAATCATCGCTAAGTGGACCTACTGGTGCAATCCATTTATCATTTTCAAAGCTCCATTTAGCTAGCAATAAATGTCCAGATATTTTTTGATGAACTAATAAAATAATACTTTGATCTAAATAAATTAAGATATTTTTACCTCTCCTTTTAATATCAATAATTCTTTTATTAATAATCTTTTTTGTAAAATCATTAACGCTATTTCCTTTAATAATATTCTCTGCGTCTGTCCAAAGATCAATAAAAGAACGCCCTATTATTTCTTTTTTAAGGTCGTTAACTATTGTTTCTACTTCAGGAAGCTCAGGCATTTATTCTAAAATAGTCTTAAGTTTATTGGCTACTTCCTGAGGGGTGAAGTGTGCCTTGATCATAAAGTCAACTGCACCAAGTTCTTGCCCTCGCTCAATGTCTTCTTTTTGTCCCAAGTTAGAAAGTATGATGACAGGAATATCAGCTGTTTCTGGATCTTGCTTTGCTCTTTCTAAAACCTCGAATCCATTGATTCCAGGCAATATCAAATCTAAAAGAACAACATCTGGCTTAGACTCTTTAATCATCGATAAACCACTCTCGCCATCAACGGCAGAAACAACATCATATTCCATAGTCAAAAGCTTTTTAACCATTAGTTCTCTTAAGAACTTATCATCTTCTATTAGTAATATTTTTTTCATCATATTTTTTTTTATTTATTATTTATTAGAAATTGGAATCTTAAAATAAAAAGTTGTTCCTTTATTCTCCTCTGACTCAAACCATATTTCTCCTTTGTGAGCTTGAATAATATTCTTTGTAGTATAGAGACCTAATCCAGTACCATCAGTTTCCATTCTTGTCACATTCTCTGCTCTAAAAAACTTCGTGAAAATTCTGTCTTGCTGATCTTTAGGTATTCCTACCCCTGAATCCTCTATCTTAAATATAACATTTTTTTCATCATTGTCCAAAGAAATCTTTATCTTACCGCCTTGATGTGTATATTTTACTGCATTCTCTAAAAGGTTTTGAATAACTAGCCCCATCTTTTCTTTATCAATTATCACCTTGGGCAGTTCTTTCTTTTCAACTTTTAATTTTATGTTCTTATTTCTTAATATCTCTTGAGATGCATTAACAACGCCTTCTAGAACATCTTCGATCTGAACTTCTTCTTGATTATATAATAGCCTGCCTTCTTCGATTCTACTAACGTTTAATAAGTCGTTAATCAATCTAATCATTCTTTCGTTGCTAATATATGTTTTTTCTAGTAATTCTTTTTGTTCTTCATTAATGCTGCCAACATCTCCATCTAAGATCATCCTAACCGTCCATTTTATTGCTGATAAGGGAGTCCTTAGTTGATGAGCAGCAACAGACACAAACTCTGTCTTCATTCTTTCAACTAACTTTTCCTTGGTGACGTCATGAATAACAATTAGAAATCCTTTTTCTTCTAGTTCGTCTCTTAATAACACAGAAGTAATCTCTACGTGCCTATCTTTTGAGGTCGAGAACTCTTCTCTGTATATATCTTTAATTTTCTTATGGTCTTTTTCGTCTATTATCGCCTTTTTAATTTCTGCTAATTCCTCTTTATCTAATAAATTAGCAAAAGGAATTCCTAATACTCCCTCTCTCTTTATATTAAGTACTTCTAGTGCAGGAGAATTGATAATCTCTACTTGATTATTCTTGTTTAATAAAATAACTCCATCATTAAGATTCTCAATGATGGTCATTGTTTTGTTTCTTTCGTCAACAGCCTCTTTCCTTAGATCGTCTGTATCTTCTAAAACATTAAGCAATGCAACGCGAACATTTCTTAGTTCTTCAGATTTTGTTAGTAATTCTTCCATAAATCTATTCTACCATAATCTTAAATTTTCACCAGTTCTATCTGGATCGATATTCTTAATTAAACTATTAAAATTTAATTGCTTTAACATTTCTAAAACTTCTTTATTATCGTAGCCCCCCCACTCACAATCCTTTAAATTTATTTCTATGGGTACATCTTTTCTAATCTCTGACAATTCTCTACTTAAGTATGCTTCCTTCTTTTGATCGATCAGCTTTTCTTTTAATTTCTTTGGCAAGTTATCTTCTCCTTTTCCAATCTTATCATATAAGTTGTCTATGCTTCCAAAGTCCCTTATTAAAACTAGGCCTGTTTTTTCTCCAATGCCTTTAACTCCTGGAATATTATCTGATGCGTCCCCTCTTAATCCTTTGTAATCGATAAGTTGATTTGGTATTAATCCCCCATATTTCTCTTTTACCATTACTTCATCATACATTATGGCGCTCTTAACTCCCTGGTTAAGATAATAAACTCTTGTATTATTATTAATTAATTGTAAATTATCTTTATCTCCCGAAACAATAATGTTTAATTTGTCTTTTACATTAAAAGAAAGGGTTCCTATTAAATCGTCCCCTTCGTAACCTTCTTTTTCAAAAACAGGAACATTAAAGGTTTTTAAGACTTCTTTAACTATTGGAATTTGGATATATAATTCGTCTGGTGCTTTCTTTCTTTGCGCCTTATACTCTTCAAACATTTTTTTTCTAAATGTTGGTTTGGGAACATCAAAACAAGCAACAAAGTATTTTGGCTCTATTTCTTTTAAAAGTTTAAATAAAACTAACAAAAAACCATAAACCGCATTAACCACTTGGCCATCTTTTGATTTCAATGGTGGCAAAGCATGAAAAGCTCTATGAATTATTGAATTAGCATCAATTATTACAAAAGTTTCTTTATTCTCCATAATCAACTATTATTTTTCTTTTGTCTTCGTCTATTATTTCTATTTTCATACTAACAACCTCTTTAGGTAGAACCTCTTTTACTGGCCACTCTATACAAATTATATTATTCTCATCAAGAATAAATTCTTTAGCAAATATTGCCTCTTCATCATTCTCAATTCTATAAAAATCAAAGTGGCAGAAACTTTTGTTACCTTTAAGCTGATACTTGTTCATTAAAACAAAAGTTGGACTAGTTATATTCAAAATTCCTAACTCCTCAGCAAGTCCCTGTACAAGAGAGGTTTTTCCAGCTCCAAGCTCACCCTCGAGAACAAAAACCCTATAACCACTTCTTGCTAATTGCCTACCAACTTCCTTAGTCTCTTCTATGCTTCTTGATAAATATTCCATAATCATTTTAATAATATACAACCATTGTATATTATGCGAAACAACATATCAAGTAAATTGACTTTTGCTTGCGAATATAATAAATTAATGGTGTAGTATGGATATTAAAGAAACACTAAGCGGAGCAAAGAATATAGGCATTTTAACTAGGAAAAGTGCAAATAATGATGCAATAGGAGCTTCTTTGGCTCTTTTTTTTGCGCTGAGGGGTGCAGGAAAAAAAATGTGCTTCCCTTCTAGTAACTTGCCCAAAGAAATCATTGCATTTGCTAATAAGAAAGATGGCAAACAATTTCAAGTAACATTTAGTGAAGAGATCTCGGAAGTTTATTATGAAAAAAAGGGCAAAGGCCTTGTTCTTTATTTAACGCCAAAGAACAAATCTACAAGCGACGAAAACTTTTCTTGCAAGGTAATTTCTGGAGAGGGATTCTTCTCTTCAGATTATGATATTCTTTTTACCATAGGGATTAATGACTTTAAAGAAGTCGAAGATCTTTGCGACCCCGACCAATTATTCAGCTGCGCTATTATAAATATTGATAACAATCTTAATAATCAGAACTACGGAGAAATCAATATTATAGAAGATAACCAGTCACTCTCCCAAACAATTGCTTGCTTGTTAAAAGAAATCGACGAATATACAAACAAAGAAGCAAATAGCTTTCTTCTTTATGGACTGTCTTTCTCTAACAAGAAGACGGACAACAAGAAGAAGCTCTCTACAATAAAATGGCTTTTAAAAAACGGCGGCGACCTTTCTCTCTTTTCAGGAGATTCGCAAAAGAACAACTTACTAGAAGTAATATTAAAGAATATTTCTTACGAGAATGACACATACATTTCGACTGTTTCTGAAGATGATTTTGAAAAAAGCAAAACCACATCAAAAGACCTTGGATTCATTACGGAAAAGCTCAAGAACTTCTTGAATATTTCATCCTTCTTTATTCTATGGGAAAGTAGGACCTCACCATTATCTATTAAGGGATTGTTTTATACCAACAAACAGTATATAGTTAAGAAAATAGCCGACAGATTCAAAGGAATATATAAAGAGAAAGGTGGGATATTTCTTACGGAAGAAAACAAAATAAACATCGCTAAAGAAAAAATACTCTCCTACTTAAACTATGGAAACAATTAAGAACAAAATTGAAATCGAAAAAGAGATACAAGAGGTATTAGAGCAAAACATTACTGGGATTCAGGCGCTAAAGAAACAAATTACAGATTCGATAGGGCTAGATATATCTGTCTTGCTAAAGACAATAATGTCTGGATCAATTCTTTTGAATGCCTCTGACTTACACATTGAAGCGGTGCCAACTGGATCAACTCTAAGGACCAGAATTGATGGAGTACTACAAGAGGTTTTTTCTTTTGATAAATTAAAACATCAAAGAATTGTTTCAAGAATTAAGCTTTTGAGTGCTCTGAAGTTGAATGTATCTGATAAACCCCAAGATGGAAGATTCTCTATTGTTTTTCATACAAATGATGAAATTGAGATTAGAGTCTCTACGCTACCAACAGAATATGGAGAAACAGTTGTTATGAGGGTATTAAATCCTAATAATCTTGTTAACTTAGAACAGCTTGGCTTAAGAAAAGATATTTATCAAATTTTTGAATTACAGGCAAAAAAACCAAATGGAATGATTGTTGTTACTGGTCCAACTGGCTCTGGTAAAACAACTACTCTTTATGCCTTTCTTAAAAAAATTAGAAACCCTGAAATTAAAGTAATTACAATTGAAGATCCTATCGAATACCACTTAGACGGAATATCTCAAACACAAGTAAATCCTAAAAAGGGATATAACTTCGCCGCTGGATTAAAATCAATCGTAAGACAAGACCCTGATGCAATTCTTGTTGGTGAAATTAGAGACCTTGAAACTGCATCTATTTCCCTACAAGCTGCACTAACTGGACACTTAGTATTGAGCACCCTACATGCTAATGAAGCTGCTGGAACAATTGCAAGATTTCAAGCTCTAGGAGAGTCGCCAACAAATATTGCTCCCGCTATTAATACTGCTATTGCTCAAAGATTAGTTAGAAAGGTTTGCCCCAAGTGCACAGAAATGAAAAAGATTACTCCTGAGTTATTACAGAACATTAAAGAAGGGCTAAGCGGAATCGGAAGCCACGTTGATTGTCCAGAAATAAATGATGATATGGAGGTGGCAGAGATTAAAGGCTGTGAATATTGTAATTTTACAGGATATAAAGGTAGAGTTGGAATATTTGAAGCCATGTTAATTGATGATGAGATAGAAGATTTTATCTTAACCGCTCCATCGACATCAGCACTACAAAAAATGGCCATCAAGAAAGGAATGACCACGATGAAACAAGATGGATTAATTAAGGTGCTAAAAGGGGTAACAACTATTAATGAAGTCATTAGAGTTGCAGGATAAACAAAAAATCCCTTGCGGGGATGTTTATTAAATAATTCCTGAAATGGGGGTCCTCGTTAGCGGTAGGGCTAAGCCAAGAAATTTTTTGAGGTATAACCCAGTCGGAACCAAGTTAACCGTTAACTAAAAAAACTCCCCCTCCCCCCATTTCAAGAATCATTCACTTTGTATAGATAATATAACATAGCATAAAATGTCTGTCAAGTCTTTTTCTCCACAATTAAATAGTTCTGAAGAAACAATAGAAAGCACGCTTCGTCCTCAAAAGTGGTCTAATTATGTTGGACAAGAAAGAATTAAAAAAAATTTAAAGATTATTATTGGTGCTGCAAAGAAAAGAAATGATTCTCCGGATCACTTGCTTTTTTATGGTGGCGCTGGGCTAGGAAAAACTACTCTAGCTTACTTAATAGCTAAAGAAGCAGAAGGAAACATCCGGACAATAGCTGCACCAATCATTGAAAAACCAGGCGACCTGGTTGCATTACTAACAAGTTTAAGCGAGGGCGACTTTCTTTTTATTGACGAATGTCATCGATTAAATAAACAAGTTGAAGAATATCTTTATTCCGCCATGGAAGACTTTAAATTAAGTTTGATTTTAGGTAAGGGTCCAATGGCAAAGACGCTAGACCTCACTTTGCCTCGCTTTACACTAATAGGAGCCACAACAAAACTTGATATGCTTTCTTCTCCCTTAAGAGGAAGGTTCGGAGCAATATTTCAATTGAATTTCTATGAACCTAGTGAGATAGAAGAGATAATAAGAAGATCTGCTAAGATATTAAACATTGAAATCAATGATGATGCAGCAAAAGAACTATCAAAACGTTCTCGCTTCACTCCTAGAATTGCCAACAAATTACTAAAAAGAGTACGTGATTTTGCTCAGATGGAGAATAAGAACATAATTACTAAAAAGATCGTAATTGATAGTTTATCATTTTTAGAAGTTGATGAACTGGGACTAGAAGTGGGAGATATAAAAATACTAGAAGCAATTATTCACAAGTTTGAAGGTGGTCCCGTTGGTCTTCAAGCATTATCTTCAGCAACCTCTGAAGAAAAAAACACAATCCTTGATGTTTATGAGCCCTATCTTATCCAATTAGGATTAATCAAAAGAACTTCTAAAGGAAGGGTTGCTACCAAGGTGGCATATGAACATTTAAAGATTGATATTTAAACTTCACTTAGTTTGTTGACTATTGACTATCAATAGTCAATAGTCAACTTTGACTAAATCCCCTTTTTTCTGTAATATTTAACTATGAGTGGACACAGTCATTTTCATAATATTAAATTAAAGAAAGGAGCCGAAGATGCTAAAAGAAGCAAGCTCTTTTCTAAGTTGTCTAAAGAAATATCAGTAGCCGTTAAAGACGGCGGAACTGATGTTGCCTTTAATCCAAAATTAAGAAGCATCGTTGATAAGGCAAAAGGCCTTAATATGCCTAATGATAGTATTGATAAGGCAATCAAAAGGGGCTCAGGAGAGCTAGAAGGAGTAACTTTTGAGGAATTCTTAATGGAGGCTTATGGCCCAGACAATATGGCTCTATTAATTGAAGGAATAACTGATAATAAAAATAGAAGTATCAATGAAATCAAACTTATTATCTCTCAAAAAGGAGGTAAAATGGTAAACGAGGGAGCTATAAAATGGATGTTTGAAAGGCGTGGCGTTATTGGCATAACCGAAATCCAATCAAAAGAAGACGCCGAGCTTTTAGTAATAGAAGCAGGAGCTGAAGATATATTATGGGAAGAAGATAATCTAATTGTCTACACCAAGCCAGAAGAAATGGAACAAGTTAAAAAAGAACTAGAATCATTTAAGATTGACTTTGCTAATTTAGAATGGGTGGCTAAAGAAAAAATATCAGTTGACGAAGAAAGGTGTAATAGTTTTATTGAAGCAATTGAAGACCATGACGACGTTTCAAATGTATACACCAATATATGATTATACTAGGGATAGATCCAGGAACAGCAACGACTGGTTTTGGACTAATTAACTACGACAAAAACTCTTTTTCTTGTCTTGATTACGGAGTAATTGAAACTCTATCAACAGAGTGTCCAGGAGAACGACTAAAACAAATCCACTTTGATTTAAACTACATTATTAAGAAACATAAGCCTGCTCTCGTTGCTGTCGAGAGTTTATTCTTTTTCAAGAACCTTAAGACCGCTATACCCGTAAGCCAAGCTAAAGGTGTTATTCTTTTCACTATTTCAAAAAACAACATTCCTTTTGTTGAATATACTCCCCTACAAGCAAAGATTGCTGTAACTGGCTACGGCAAAGCACAAAAGAACCAAGTCCAAGAGATGGTTAAAAACATTCTTAACTTAGAAGACATTCCCAAGCCAGACGATGCCGCAGATGCCCTGGCTCTAGCAATATGCTGTGCTAATAATTTAAAGTTTAGTAAGTAGTAAATCCTGTTTATAATGGTTTTGTTGAATTATGGGATTACAATCCCATTTTTATAAAAACCAATAAGTGTGCTTATTACTCATAGTGCACAACCATGCAACTCCATTAAATGTCTACGACATGGAAAAGACTATATGATCTTTCTGAAGTTTCTCTTACCTACTTGAATAATCATTCCCTTCTCTGTTTTAATGTTGTCCGTCTTAACAACTTCTGTAATGGTGTTAATGATAGTTTTTACTCCTCCCTGCTCAAGCAATCTTTTAGCATCGCTTTTTGATTTTGCGAGAGATAATTTAATTAATAATTCCTGAGCATTATGTTCTCCGTTCTCAACTTGAACTTCTTCAATCTCTGTAGGAAGCTTTTTATCTTCAAAGACCTGCTCAAATTCTTCTTGGGCCCTTTGTGCTTCATTTGAATTGTGGAAAATAGTAACAATCTCTTTAGCTAGTGCTTTTTTAATTTCTTTAGGATTTACTTCTTTGTTCTTTAATGATTTCTTAATCTCTTCAATTTGTATCATTGGTATTCTTGTACAAGACTCAAAGTAATCAATCATTAGTTCGTCCTTTAATGTCATTAACTTACCAAACATATCTACTGGTTCGTCTAGTATGTTAATTACATTTCCCCATGAAGTAGACATTTTCCTTCCATCTAAGCCATAAATCATTCTAAAAGTCATAACATCTTGTGGCTCTTGGTTAAATGCTCTTTGCAGAACTCTACCTGCTTTTAAGTTGAATAGTTGATCAAAGCCGCCAATTTCAACATCGGACTTAATAGCTACTGAATCGTAGCCCTGAAGAAGTGGATACATTAATTCATGAAGACCAATTGGTGACTCTTTGTCCCATCTTTCTTTAAAGTTTCTTCTTTGAATCATTTGTTGAGCAGTAAAGTTCATTGCTAGCTGAATGAATTCTTCTGGTTTAATTTTTCCCAACCAGTCCTTGTTGTATTTTACTTGTACTTTCTTAATATCTAATATCTTTCCTATCTGATTTAAGTAGTCCTTTACATTTTCTTTAATTTCTTTTTCTGTTAAAACTTTTCTCATTGCATCTTTATCTGATGCGTCTCCAATTAGAGCAGTAAAGTTTCCAATGATTAAGATAATATTATGCCCTAAATCCTGGAAATCCCTCAATTTCATTAATATTGTAGCTCTGCCCAGGTGAATCTTAGGCCCAGTTGGGTCTATTCCTAATTTGATGTTTAGTTTTTTACCAGAAAGCAATCTTTTTTTAAGAGACTCTTTCTCAATAATATCTTCTGTCCCTCTTGTTAAAATCTCTTCTATTTTGTTTTCATCTGTTATTATTTTCATAATTATATTATTGATTAAATGTTCCCAAAAGTCAAAAGAAGTGATAATATATGGTTATGAAAAAAGGACTAAAGAAATGTTTCAAAATATTGTTTTCACTATTATTCGTGACTTTTATTGCCGGCCTCTCACTGTTTTTCTACTACACTAAAGATTTGCCTCGTCCAGAGGTTTTTACTGAAGCACAACTGAACTTGTCTACTAAGATATATGATAGGACTGGTAAGGTTGTCTTATCTAATATCTATGGAGAAGAAAGAAGAACATATGTACCTTTATCTCAAATATCAATTAATATGCAAAATGCAGTAATTGCAACTGAGGATGCTGATTTCTATAACCACATCGGAATTGATTTTGGAGGAATTGCTAGAGCCCTTAAGTTAGGAATATCTGCTCAGAGCTTACACGTCCCTGGTGGGTCAACCATTACTCAACAATTAATTAGAAGTACTTTTTTAATTCCTGATAGAAGTATTGGAAGAAAGGTAAGAGAGATTGTTTTGTCTCTTGAGTTAGATAGAACATATTCTAAGGAGCAGATACTAGAGTGGTATTTGAATCAAGTTCCTTTTGGTGTAAATATATATGGAATTGAAGAGGCCTCACAAACATACTTTCAAAAGAGTGCAAATGATTTAACAATAGAAGAGTCCGCTCTTTTAGCAGCAACAATCCAAGCTCCTAGTTTTTATTCCCCTTATGGCAAGAACGTTGACGCCCTACTGGAAAGAAAAAATTATGTTTTAAATAGGATGGCAATTGTTGGATATATTTCTGAAGAGCAAAGAGATGAGATAAAAGAAATTGAGTTATCTTTTTCTGATAGGCCAAAAACGGTTGCTGTTCATTTTGTTAATTATGTAAGACAACAAATAGAATCAATTTATGGGCCTACATTTCTAGAAACAAGAGGGTTAAGAATATATACTACTCTTGATTGGGATCTACAGCAAGAATCTGAGAATATAATCAAGGAAGGGGTTACAAGCAATATTAATCGCTTTGGAGCATATAATTCCGCAACTGTTTCAATTGATCATAAGACAGGGCAAATTCTTTCAATGGTGGGCTCCGCCGACCCATGGGGAAAGCCGTTCCCAGAAGGATGCAATCCAGCAACTAACTGTAAATTTGTTCCTGATTATAATGTTGCTACTCAAGGAAAAAGACAGCCGGGCTCATCCTTTAAACCATTTGTTTACGCTGAGGCATTTAGAAAGGGATTTACTGACCAGACAATTGTAATTGATGAATTAACAAGTTTTGGTATTTGGGGTGGAGAAGAATACATTCCTAGAAACTATGATGGAAGACTTAGAGGCGCTGTTACACTAAGAAGTGCTCTCGCTCAATCATTGAATATCCCTGCTGTTAAGGTTTTAAATAGTATGGCTGGTTTAAACGATAGTATAACTTTAGCTCAAAAGATGGGCATTACAACATTAAATCAACCATCTTCTTTTTATGGACTATCTCTTGTTTTAGGAGGAGGAGAGGTTCACTTAATTGATATGGTAAGTGCTTACGGCGTCTTTGCTAATGGAGGATATAGAATTGTTCCTTCAGCAATTTTAAAAATTGAAGATGCTAATGGAAATGTGATTTATGAGAATAAGAATACTCCAAGGAAAGTTCTAGAAACTAGTGTTTGCGAAATGATTACAGATGTCTTATCAGACAATAACGCTAGGGCTCCAATATTTGGATATAATTCAAACTTAAGGTTTGATAATTACAAGGTCTTTGTAAAAACAGGTACCACTCAATTAAATGTTGACGGCTGGATTGTTGGTTGCACCAAAGACACTTGTGTTGGTGTGTGGTCGGGGAATAACGATAACACTCCTATGTACGGAGGAGTTGGAGAATCAGCCTCTGGTCCTCAATGGAGAAGAATTATTGAGAAAAGCGTGGAAATTAGAAATTAATCAAACTATACTATATTCAATTTGTATTAATTGATATAGTTCAACTTGGATCAATTAATATAAATTATACTCTAATAGGCATAATTACATACTGATAACTGGTGTCTCCTATTGGCTTGATTAGCGCTGGACCATCATTGCCTTGCATTTCAAAAGATATTTCTGAAGCTTTAATGTTTATTAGTGCATTTAATATGAAACGATAATTAAATGATACTTTTGCTGGATCGCCCTCAGTAATAGCTATCATACTTAACTCACTTTCTCCTATCTCATCATCTTGACTTTTTATCTCTATGTTTTTTTCTCCTACTTTTATAGCTACTTCACTAGTCTTTCCTCCAAAGAGTCCCGCCATCTTAATTTGTTTTACAAACTCATCTTTATTTAAAACAATTTTTGTTTTTGACGCTTTAGGAATAATTTCTTCATATGATGGGTACTCGCCGTCAATTTGTCTTGAAACAAGATTAATCTCTGAATGAGTTGAGTTGGGTAGGAAAGTCTCAAACATTACCTGTGACTCAGAAAAATATATTCTTATTTTTTTGTCTTCTTCTTCTGGTAAAATATTAATTAATTCTTTTGTTGTTTTTTGAGGAAGAATAAAATTAATTTCCCTTTCAAATAAATTTTTAATATCATCTTTAATTGTTTTTTCGGCAAGCCTAAAACTATCTGTCGCTACTAGTTTAATATCTCCATTATTAAAAGAGAAATATACTCCAGATATTTCTGGCTTAACTTGAGAAGCACTTACCATATCGACAACACTTATTAAGCCATCCCTTAATTTTTTTCCATCCATCTCTATATATATATCTTTAAGAAATTTAGGAATAATTGGAAATTCTTCAGAAGAAAATCCTTTAACTTGTGTTTTAATATTATTACCTTCAATTAAAAGGTTACTTCCCTTATTCCTTATATTTATTTTCTCTTCTGGTAATGCCCCGACTAATTGACTTAAGAATTTAGCAGGAACAACAACACTTCCCTCTTTTTCAGTTTTGCATGGTCCCCACCATTCTATTCCTACTTCTAAATCAGTTGAAGATATTTTTAAGAAATTAGGAAGCGCTTCAATTAATAAATTATTAAGTATTGGTAATGTTAAATTTTTACCTGTTATTTTCTCTACAAAGGTTAATCCTTTTTTTAGTTCTTTAGCTAATATTGTGAAGTTCATATTTTTCTTATAATAATTCTTATTTATTTATTATTACTATTAATTTTGATTATTTTGTGGATAACATTATTATTTCTAATTTTTTGTTTTAATTGTAAGGGCTTTAGGTTTTATTGAATGTGGATAAGAAGGGTATTAATTATTAGATAATCTCTGTTTAATAATTAATAACTTTTTTATTAATTATTTTACCACTATTATCTTAACATTTTTTCCACACTATTTACTATATATTCTTTGCAAAATTAAATCTATTTCTTGTCTTGTTTTATCATTTTCTTCATAAGATTTTTCTATTAATTGACAAGCATGCATTACTGTTGTATGGTCTTTTCCTCCAAACTTTCTACCTATTTCTGAGTAAGACATTTTTAATTCCTTCTTAAGTAAATACATTGCAATCTGTCTCGGTCTAGCATACTCTTTCTTTCTAGAAGTTAAGAACATATTACTCGAAGAGATATCATAGAAACTATTAATTGATTCAATTATTTTCTTATGATTAGTAATCTTGACTGGAGAAACAATAATATTCTTTAACAACTTCTTAGCGTCATCAATGTTTATTATTTTATTTCCGTTTGTTTTTTTACAAATTACTAATCGACTAATTGAGCTTTCTAGCTCTCTTATGTTCTTTTGGACGTTACTAGCAATATATTCTAAAACATCTTGAGAAATACTAATATTCTTTTCTTCTATTTTCTGACTTAATATTGCTAGCCTTGTTTCATAGTCGGGCATATTTATGTCAGCGATCATTCCCCCATTAAAGCGTGACTTGAGTCTTTCTGTGATAGCAGGAATATTATCAGGGTGTCTATCAGAAGAAAGTATAATTTGTTTATTTTTTTGATAGAGAGAATTAAAAGTGTGAAAGAACTCTTCTTGAGTTTTATCTTTTCCGGCCAAGAATTGAATATCGTCGACAATCAAAACATCGATTTCTCTTAGGTTTTTTTTCAATTCTTCAATGCTTTGAGATCTAATAGCATTTACAATCTTTGAAATTAATCTTTCTGCAGGTATATATTTTATTTTCTTAGAGGGAAAGTCTTCTTTTATCTTGTTTCCAATAGCTTGCATTAAGTGAGTTTTTCCTAGTCCCACATCGCCGTATATGAATAAGGGATTATAGTTTCTTCCTGGCTCTTCTACAATAGACATCGCGGCGGCATAGGCGATTTCATTGAATGGCCCGATTATGAAATTATTAAAACTGTATTTAGGGTTAAGGTTTGTTTCTTTGTCTACTTCTAACTCTGAAAAGCCAAGTTGTTCAACAGGTTCTTCCTGCTCTTTCTTCATTGTTTTCTTGGTGGTTGTTTTTGTGTTCATAGGAACAACAATATATTTAATCTCCTTAACACTTTCATCAATTGATTTTATGATCTTTAATATTTCTTTGTGGTATTTTTGTTCCATCCATTCTTTCGAAAAAGAGTTTGGAACAGAGACAACAGCAAAATCATCTTCAATAGAAGATATGGCGGTATTGGCAAACCATGTAGCAAAGTTTGCTGGAGAAATATTCAATTGAATTTGAGATAAAACTGATTGCCAGATTTCTTCATTAGTCATAACATCATTATATCTTACTATCGTCAACAAATCAAAAAAACATTATAGGATGAAGGGAATAATGGCCCCTGTGGATATGATGTGGAAAAGTAGCTGGTAATTTTAAGCGTTGTATTATCCTGTATATATATAAGCGTACAAGATAAAATATAGGCAGCGCATAAATTGATTGACCAAGGGAACATTTTTTGTTATAGTTTCCTCATAAGTTAATTATTAATAACATTATGAGCAAAACCTATCAGCCCAAAAAGAAGAAGAGGCAAACAACTCACGGTTTTCTAGAAAGATCTAGCACAAAAAGTGGCCAGAAGATTCTAGCTAACAGGAGAAGAAAAGGAAGAGCAAAGCTTTCTGTTTAATGTTCTATGTTGCCCAAAGAGAATCGGCTTAAGAAAAAGAAAGAGTTTGAGGCTATTTTTGAGAATGGAAGAACGATAAAGGGAAGAAATATTATTGTAAAGTATTTAGGTAATGGGCTAGGGTATGCAAAAGTAGGATTCATAGTTAGCAAGAAAGTTTCTAAAAAGGCCGTAGAAAGAAATAAGATAAAAAGACAGCTTAGAGAAGTAGCAAAAAAGACTGACCTTAAGAGAGGGCTAAGTATTATAATCATTGCATTATCTTCAATAAAAGGCGTTCCATATAATGAAATAGAGAGTGATATTGAAAAAACATTAAAACGATGAATATCTTTTTAACAATCTATAATGCCCTACTCTATCAGCCAATGCTGAATTTCTTAGTTTTAATATATGTCCTTACAAATAATTTTGGTGTTGCTGTAATAATCCTTACAGTTCTAATCAAATGGTTAACAAATCCATTAAATAAAAAAGCAATAGAGTCGCAAAAGGCAATGGCAGAAATTCAGCCAAAGATAAAAGAAATCCAAAAGAAATACAAAGATACTCCAGAGAAACAAGCTCAAGCAATGATGGCTCTATATAAGGAAAAGAACTTTAATCCTTTTTCAAGCATTCTTTTGCTTTTTATACAGATACCTATTATTATCGCCTTGTTCCAAATATTCAAAGGAGGAATAGTGATTGATCCCCAATACATGTATTCTTTTGTTCACCTTCCAGAAATGATTAACCCTTACTTCTTAGGAATTGACCTGTCTCAACCAAATATGTTTTTAGCAGTACTTGCAGCAATAGCTCAATACTTCCAAGCAAAGACAAGTTTTACAAAACAGAAAGACGGAAAAGAAAGCAAAGAGCCAAAAGACAAAACGATGCAGATTACTGACATGATGCAGAAACAGATGGTTTTTATACTTCCTATAGTAACATTGTTTGTTTTATTCACTTTACCATCAGCACTTGGTGTTTATTGGCTAATAACAACTGCAATGACAATATATCAACAAAAGAAAATATTAAAACAGAACAATGATTAACAAAGAAGAAATTAAGAACATAGTAGATGAATTCTTTAAAAAGGCTAGTTTTGAAGCTAGTATTGAAGTTGAACAAAAAGATAATCTAATTAATATTGACATTGCAACAAATGACGCTCAAACACTAATTGGAAGACAGGGCCTTGTTTTAGCAGATGTACAACTACTCTTGAGAAAAATAATTAAAAAGAAAACAAGCGAAGAATCATATATTAGTGTAGATGTTGATAATTACAAAAAGAACAAAGAAAGCTATTTAAAAGATCTTGCTTGGAGAGTTGCTGACGAGGTTTTAAAGACAGGAAGAGAAAGAGAGATTCCTTTAATGTCTTCGTTTGACAGAAGAATAGTTCACATAGAACTACAAGAAAGAAACGACGTTTTAGCAGAAAGTGTTGGCGAAGGAGAAGAAAGAAAGATTATAGTAAAACCTGCTAGCTAAGCAGGTTTTTTGCTTGTTTAATTTTTGCTATCTCTTCTGGGCTTGTGGTAATAATTTGATCTTCTGTGTATGATGCCATAATTCTAATGGAGACATGTTTCTGTCCAGCGAAAAAGATTCCTTCCCCTACTGGGGTTTCAAGCAAAAGAAATTTTTCTTGCTCAGTTAAATTAAATGTTTGCTGGATTAAATCTATTGTTGCGGGACTTTGTTTTAATAGTAATTGTATAGAAGAGTTGGTGATGATTGGTTTTCCATAATCAGATCGCATAAAATCAGAAACATCTTGAGTGATAGTTGTTACTCCTAACCAATATTTTCTAGCTCTTTTACATATTCCAAACAAGAAAGATGCTCCATCGTCAGTTTTCATCATCCACCATGCCTCATCTATAACTAGTATTCTTTTCTTGAGGACCGCTCTTGCTGTGTTCCAGATGTAACGCATGATAATAAACATCGCCATAGGACGAAGCTCATCTTCCATGTCCCTTATACCGAAAACAACTAAATTATTATTCATTGATATATTTGATCTTTGATTAAAGAAGGAGGCAAATGTTCCCCTTGTGAACTTTCTTATTCTTTCAACTAAAGAATCGGCCCCTTCCATCGTTTCTAGCACTGATTCAAGGTCTGACATAATTGGAACATTCTCTGCCCATGTTGATGGGTCAGAGTTAGGGGTAATGTCTTTTGCAGCATAAGTTTCAGATAACGCTTGATCCATAATAGCATCTTCTTCGGCGCTTAATCCATCGAGCATGATTCTCATTAGTCCAACTAGATTAATAATATTAGAACGCAAAACATCTTCTGCTCGCTCATCTTCCCTTGGCTCGGGCAAGTCAAATGGATTAACATGGCTTTCGGAACTTAAAGATATTTTAAAGAATGATCCATCGACTGATTCAGCTAGCGTTTTAAACTCATTTTCAGGGTCTAAAATAATACATTCTGTTCCCATCATTAAAGAACGAAGAATCTCTAATTTTACAGCATATGATTTACCAGAACCTGATTTAGCAAAAATTACCATATTAGCATTTTCCATACTAAAACGATCAAATAGAACTAGTGAGCTGTTATGTTTATTTAATCCATAAAGTATTCCTTCGTTTGAACTAAGATCAAATGATATGAAGGGAAAAATACTTGATAGTGGAGTTGTGTTTAACGTGTTGTGAATTTGTAATAAATCAGTTCCATAGGGAAAAGTTGAAAGTAGTCCTTCTTTTTGCTGGTATAGTGCTGGCTTGATATAAATTAAACGAGACTCAAGCGTCGATCTTAAAATAGTTTCTATCCTTTCAAGCTCTTTTATATCATCAGCATAAACTGTAATATATAATCCAAACTTGAACATTTTTTCTTGAGCTGTTTGAAGTTGTCCTCTTAAGTCTTCAAGGTCTTGATATGCTGTCTCTAGTGCCGGATCTCTAATAAGGCCTTTCTCTTCTCTTTCCATTATTTCTGCTTGAACTTCTGTTACACTTTTCCTTAGCTGTTTCAAAATGCTACCTGTTTCAATTGGATGAAAAAAGAAAGAAATATCAAGTGGAATATCCATATTAATAATTGGAGAAAGCCATCCAGTAGTTAAATATCTTGGATAAGAAAAAACAAAATAGGTTTTTGCTAATTTCTCTTCTAGCTTAATGTGATTTGGATGAACCTCAATTGAGGCAGGAGAAATAATGTCTATTGCAGAAGTTATTTCTCTGTCCATAATCTTTTCTTTCTTTTGTCTTTTGTTTCCGAATAATCCCATATTATATTATAATTTCAGGTGGCAAGTCAGGATAATATCCTAGCTCTGCCTGATTAATGTGATGAAGTGACCATAACAATTCAATTAGCTCTTCAGAGCCTAAATTTACTGATTTTAGACCACATCTTCTTATCCCCAATGAAACATACTCCATTCTTTGCCATAATTGATATTTTCCTGTTTGAAACTTCTTCTCTGTTAAGTCCATTCCTGTTTCAGAAGATGTTTGTCCTGGAACACCAGCTATTTCAAGCATTGGGAAGTATGGAACAACGATATAGAATTTCTTAGTCATAATAGATCCTGTAGAAACAATCTCTTCGATAAAAGCACGATATTCAGCTGTTTGAATTTTTAATAATTGATTTTGTTGCTTTCCTTCTAGTTCTCCAATTTTTTCGATATACCCTGTAATATTTACTTTTCTAGAACTAACAACAATCTGACAAGAGAAATCAAGAGAATTCAAGAAGTTTTGAAATTGATAAATGATAGCCATTTGTTCATCTTCTGACTTTAGTCCGAAGTTTAAAGAAGAAACTAAAATAACGCCCTTTAGGGATTTGTCTTTCTGGACCATTATCCCCTCTCTAATTTGCTGGATTGGTATGAATTGTTGTGATGGTGCTTTTGCCATTATTCTTCAAAATCAATTTTCTTAATTAGTTCTTCTATCTTCCCTTCGTCCCTCATTTTCAATGGTGATTTTTCTTGTTTAACAATTGTAATCGCTCTTCTTTCTCTTTCGGTTGATAAAAAAACCGGTGACCGCTTTCTTTTCCAAAGAAATAACCTAGGAGAGATATTAAAACTTGTCCAATTTTTCATTACTACTGGCAATGATTGCCCTTGTACTTTATAAAAAGAAATTGCTAGTGCTATTCCAGTAAGAAGTCCCGCTAAAAGAATAAAGAGAAAAAAGTTTTCTTCTCCGATGGCAAAATAAAGAAAGAAACAAATAACTAGAACCACTCCAATCGTCATGCTTTGCTTTACGTTCAATGGTCCTAATATTTTTGCCTGGTGTTCAATAAATTGAGGAACTCTGTATTGCATATTATATTAATGGTTCTTTATATGGATCCTTATATTCACTTTTGCTGGGTACCGGAATTTCAATTCCATCCTTGTTCTTCTTATTATCGCTTACAATCTTGTTTTCTGCAATATTTAGAGAGTATATTTTATTTAATGCTATCCTAAGGCCACTGAATATTTTTCTGTCTATTTCTCTACTTATGGTTTTTGCTTTATTTGTTTCCATGTCCATCTCTAACTCAAGAGTAACAAAAAAATCTTTAATAGGTAGCTTGCCCATTAAAGTTCTTCCAACATATTTCATTAACTCAGATTTTGAATCTTCACCAGTAACTCCATTTACTTCACAGATATCAGAAACAATCTTAAAATTCTCTTCAGAAAAAAGAGCTTCTTTTATAGCGTCGGGAAGTTTTTCATATTCTTTCCAAAAAATATCTTTTGAATCACCAGTGTTTTTCATATACTTTATTTTAACACATTTTTTTATTCAATCAACACTGCCCTTTACAAAAACAATATAATGTTTTATAATTTATGTATCCCTATTTAGGGAATTATGGTTATTTAACAATTAGGAGGAATTAAAATGGAAGTAAGAAAAAAGATTGATGAGAGCCCTCTTACAACAGGGGGAATGATTGTTGTTTTTTCAGCAATTATTTGTTTTGTAATGGGAATAATTTGGGGAGTACTTATTGGAATGGGAGTATTCATTCTAGCTGTCTTTCTGGTGCTTTATCTTGTATGGGCACCCCATGGGATTTTCGGATTCTTCCTCGAGGAAGGATACGCAAAGATCCTTATGAAAGGAGACTCCTTTCATGGATGCTACATTAAGTATCAAGGAAGGGTGCTTCTCAGCAACTTTGATGTTGCTGATGGAGTAGAGAAAGTCCCCTTCAACATAATGGGGATGGTCCCTATTCTCTGGCCTTTCTATAGGGTTTATACCTACCAACAGAGGTGGGTAAAGTTTAAGAATGGAACCAAAGAACAAAGAGAAGAACCTTTAGCACATGTAATTTTGATGCCATATGTTTATGGTGTTGAAATTAAGGATGCGGAGACTGAAGGAAAGGTCCCCATTAATATGTGGATTGAGGTTGAAGCAGTGATCTTTAATCCATACAAGGCAATGTTTCAAATCAAGGATTGGAACGCCGCCATGACTTCTTGGATTGAAGGAGCAAGCAGGGATTTCGTCAGCAAAAACTCTTACGAGGAGATCATAAGAGGAGAACTTTCTAGTAGTCTTGAAAATCATATCTCAAAAAGGGTTGAAAAAATTATTGAAAGATATGGTGTTAAAATTACTAACCTGAGTGTTATTCAGGTTGTGCCCTCTAATGCTGAGTACGAGCAAGCAACCCAACAAAAGGTTGTTGAGGAAAGGAAAATGGAAGCCACTCTTGTGAGAGCTAGAGCAGATGCCCAAAAGGAAGCAATTGCTCGTATGGGAAGTGCTCTTAGCATGGTTGCTTCGGCAACCGGACAGACGGTTGAAAAACTTCAGCAAGAGCTGGAAACAAGCCCAGAAGTTCTTGATACGAAGTACAAGAAACAGTTCAAGGTTGCTATGGATCTTGTAAATAAGAACATGGCGATTGATGGGAAGGCATACTTCGAAATGAAGCTTCCCAAGGGTTCTGGCACAGGCGGCGGTGCTGATTATAGTAATATGATTGGCGCGATCATTGCTGCTAATAAAATTATTGAGCAGCAAAAAACATCACCATCACTCTCTTCCTCGTCTTCTACTAAAGAAGAAAAGAAGAAAATCTATTCGCGCGAGGAAATTGACGCACTCATCGCCGAAGCAGATAAAAACAGAAGCAGGAAATGATAATCATTATCCTGCATTTTTTATTTCAATAACTCATAGCCGATACTTTTGGGACTCACCTTTTCTTCTGTTTTTTCGTAAACAGTATCATCTTCTTTTTCTATCAATTCCTTAATTTCTTTATTTCCTTCTATCAGTAAAGATATTTCCTTTGCTTTTTCTTTTGGAAAATCAAATTCTTCTTTTAATAAAGGAAGAACATCTTCGTAATTAATTAAATTATTAATTAAACGATCAATAATGTTTCTTAATTTTACAAAAGGATGAAACTGAGCAATCCTTTCTCCATTTTCCATTCTTTGTGTAACGACATCGTTAAATATCATTGATAGTGTTTTTTCTAAAATAGGAGTTCTTTCTGAATAGTCAAAAGAGCTATCGATAACATCTTTCTCTAGATTGTTTTTTAATATGATTTCACCTAAAAAGGCAATAATTTTATCGTTTATTTTTTTCATACATTCATTGTGTTCCTTTTAGCGACTTTAATTGATCACTTACTTCATCTCTTCTTTTTTCTTCTTCGTCAGATAATCCGGATGAAGTTGCCTTGCTATTAAGACTGTCGAGCTCTCCTGCCAAAATTTGTTCTGCTTGGTCTATTTTTTGTGTAGCATCTCCGGGACTTGAGGATGCGCCAATGCTTGCTGCTCCAGCAGCTTGTGTTCCTGTGTTTTTTGAGTTTTTTATTCCATCAAATAGTGCCTTGCTATGAGCTTGTGTTGCTCTAGGGTTAGTGAGAATATATTCTCCTTGTTTAGTGTCAACCAGTTTTTCTGCAATAAATCCTCTTTCTAATGCTTTTGGTTTGTATTTTTTCATAATATCAACAGCAGATGTTCCTCTTAGCATTTTTCCATAGTCAACGTCCACCCCTTTTCCTTTTGATTGACTTAAGAAATTCTCAATAGCAGAGTCTTCTATGTCGCCATTATTCGTAGCGGCAATAAATAGATTTTCATATCTTTTAGAAAGTTCTTTCTGTGATAAAGATTTACTCAATCTTAACTTTTCAAGCTGTTGTTGTGCTAGGTTAAACTTTACCACATTTTCTTCTTTTGATCCGTCAAAATAATTATCCATACCTTCTGCTAATTGTTTTTCTGTTTCTGCCGATCTTTTCGCCCATGTGTTACTTTCACCAATACGTAAATAATCTTTTGCACCTGTCATTGCACCACCTATGCTTGATTTTACTTTATCAACGCTAGCCATTCCGCTATCTCGGGCAGCTTTATTAAGAGGATTTTCTCTTTTTATTATAGCTGCTGCTGATCCCACAGCTCCCTCCTTTACCCAAGATCCAGTTGCTTTTGCTCCAGATTTTGCTTTGCCTAATGCATATCCTCCAGCCGCTCCAGCGGTAGCTGCCCAAGCTTTCTTTCCTAGTGCTCCAAGAGGAGCGGCAACACTTCCTCCTGAAGAGATTGTGATCATGAATCCGGCAATTAGAAGAATTAAAGGGATAAAATAGGAAAAGCCAAGAACTAATAAATAATCAAGAATATTATCGAAATCACCTGGTGAATCTGTAACAACAGCTGCTCTTATTGCAATATTGGATAGGTGAATAAAGAGAGCTGCAGGAATAACAATTATTACCCATTGGAGAAACATTTCGTACCAATCGTCCCAATACAAAATACTAGGAAAGAATTTTCTGACAGCATTTGATTTCGGAAATACTTTTGTTGCTAGAGCAATTGGTGAAGCAATAATTAATATCCATAAAATTACAGTTCGGGCTAAAAACAAAATGGCATAAAGAAGATAAACAAAAAGAGATATGATTGTAAAAACAACTAAAAATCCTATCCCAAGAAGTGCTTCTAAAATATTCATTTCTCTAATCACTTGAGCAGCATCATTTAGCTGGTTGTTCATTAATGGATCTAATCCTTGACCGATAAAGCTGTTGGCTATAATGTTTGACCCGTCAATAAAGAAGCCACAAATTAATGGAGTAAAGTTTATAAGAAGAGCAACGATTACAAAGTTAACTAAAGTTTTCTTTGCTTGCCCCTCTTCCTTTCCTAATATAATATTAATAGCTATGATTACAAGTCCAATAATTAGGGCTGCGTTTGCAAGATTTCTTACTATTCCCCATCCCTCCGTAACAACGGGGCTTTGTGATCCTGCCTGATCAACTCCTCCTCCATCAATAGCCCAGGACAAAATCTGCGAAGATATTTTTAAGACCACGCTACAAGTATTAATTGCTATGTCTACGATCGTTGTAATTATAGCAGTCGCTATTGTGTTGACAGGATCGAACATTATATCATCTGATTCCTCAATAGCGCCAGTCATCTCAATTGGAAAGAAAAAACAAAAAACAATAGCTATAAAAATAAATAAAAATAAAATCCTTTTAAGTTTAATCATATTTTAATTTATTATACTTACTAAATTTTTTATTGTAAAGAAAAAAGCAATCTATTCATCAATAAAAAAAAGAGTTATGCGCCTAGTAACTTTCATTTTTCGATGTTACTAGGTGCATAACTCCAATTACTATGAATACTGCAATAATCAGTATTCCAACTGCTCCAGCCACCAACAGAAATGCTGATAGTGGGGCCTTTTCTGTAAGCAATACCATTAGGAATATGATGATTCCTGCCTCTCCAATAGCTAATTTTTTATACATTTTAATTACCACAAATATTATAAAATTAAAGACAATAAATGTCAATAGGATTTGGTAATGTGTACACACATATTGCACTTTTATGATAATCTAGAGGCATATGTCAAAAACTATGCCAAAATCAACACAAGAAGAAAAATATAGGTGGATAAAACCCATATTAGAGAAAAATATTAGCATTAAAAATCTAGTTTCTGTATCTCCCTTTAGTGAAAGAACAATTAAATACTGGTTGTCTAAATATCGTAAAAATGGATTAGGTGGATTAATAAATAGAAGCAGAAGGCCTAAAACAGCACCCAATGAAACCCCTATTCATATTAAAGAGGAAATAATTAAACTAAGAAAAGAATCCAAGTTGTGTGCTAAAAAACTTAACTTTAAGTTAAAGAAAAAAGGAATCATAATTAATACAAGGACAATTGGAAAAATAATTAAGACGGAAGGATTGGTTAGAAAATACAGGACTAGAAAGTTAAAGTGGAAGTATATAAAAAATCTTCTTCAGCCAGGAGAATTAGTAGAAATAGACATTAAATATGTACCAGGAAGCATTAATGGGCTTAAATATTATCAATTTACAGCTATTGACTGTGCTTCGAGGTGGAGACACTTAGAAGTATATGATGGTATGGGAAATGATTGTGCTATTAAGTTTTTAAATAGAATAATTGAAATTGCTCCTTTTAGAATCAGAGCAATAAAAACTGATAATGGAAGTTGTTTCACAAACAGATACATAGGATACAATAAGTCTAATGACCCTTTAAATCCTCGACTTCATGAATTTGACATTCTATGTGGAAAGAAAAACATCATTCACTATTTAATCGATCCCGGTAAGCCTGCTCAGAATGGAAAGGTAGAAAGATCTCATCGAACTGATCAAGAAATGTTTTACGATAGACACAATTTTAAAACCATAATACAATTAAAAAAAGAATTGAGAGTATGGAATATTAAATATAATAATTTAGAACATTGTGCTCTAGATGGTTTAACTCCAAATGAGGCGTTAAAAAAAGTGCAAAATGTGTGTTCCTAAAACAATTTGTCCACAATGCAATAATAAATAAAAATTAATCTATTGTTTCTTGTAAACTTTTATTCAATAAAAAAAGGAGGCATTATATATTCGGCAAAAATTCTTCATCTTTCGATTTTGCCAGAAATATAATTCCCCCTATGATTAGGAATCCTCCTATAATAGCCACTCCCGGAATGTCAGGAAGCGATGGCTTTGGGCCAAAAGCCGCCCGAGATGCAGCTTCGCGTGCCCTTTCTTGCCTTTCCTCAAATTCACTCCATGGATCTGAGGAATCCTTTGGAACCTGCTGAGCAGGATCCTTTTTTTCTTCAACCTGTCTAGGTCCAGATAGATGCGATACACCCTAGCATGTTTGAAAATTATGGACTAGTACACATTATTGCTTCTCTTCTAATAATAAAGTATAATTTACTTATATTATGTTTAATATTAAGTTTACACCAGAGGCCTTTTTTATGCTTCCCACTGCCCTATTTCTTGATTTGTGCGGATTGGGATTAGTTATTTTCGGATTAGATGATTTAGGCATACTTGATATTACAGGAATGTTTATCTTTTTTCCTTGGTTGTTAATCAGAGGACACAGGCCACCATCTCTTAGAGGAAGAAAAAGCTTTGGCAAAATTAAAAAGCTTTTCAAGAATAAATATTTAAGATTTTTAACCCCCTTAATCGGAGAAACATCTCCATGGTTAGGAGGAATAGGGTTCTTTTGGACAATGACAGTGTTGTTTAATTTAGAAGAATAATATATGGAACAAAATTTTGGAGAAATAGTAGTTAGTATATTCAATATCGCTATAATGGGAGGGATTGCTCTTACTGTTTTTATGATTGTTTTTCAGGGAATTAATCTTTTGAATTCTCGTGGAGATACTTCTGCTTTTTCTAGAGCCAAAGAAAAAATAAAAAATACATTAATAGGTCTTGGAGTGTTGCTACTCTCATATGTTCTTATATACACAATTAATCCTAATATATTAGATGTAGAATTGAACATTGGCGAAATTAGCATTACTCCTCCCGCTGTAATTACGCCCAAGCCACCGGTAGTTAAAGAGTTAGATACATACACCTTTGAAGAAATACCCTTGGGCACAATAACAGAAGCGATTTTAGCTGGAGTTTCTTCTATTGATGTTCCTTGTTATCAATACGAAACAAGGCTTAGAGATGCTTCCGGAAATATTATCATCGGAAATGTTGTTGATCAAAATAAAGATGGTAAAATAAATGAAAAAGATGTTCTTTTAAATAAGGACTTATTTTACTGTACAAAACTTTTAACTGATGCATACGCAGCTAAAATTGAACATCACTTATATCCTCTAATAGAAGAATTAAATGACCTAATGAAGCAATGTGGATGTAATAGATGCTATACTGGAAGATATGAGGGCGCTAGCTTCCTTAGCGATCATGGTTCTTACGGTTCTTATACGGGCTCATGTACTACCTGTTCTTGTTCTGAAGATGGTGGTTGTAGTTGCTCTACTAGCTATAGAACCTGTTCAAATTCTTCCTGGTGGAGTTATTGTTATAATTGTTGCGGAGCTGCAGAAGGATGTCCGAATGCTCAGCCAAGCGAAGGCGGATTAATTATAAACCCTATTGTAGAAACAATAGAAGAATTTAATCAATACAAGTATGATCCTTGTCCTAATAGATTAGAGCTACAGTGTAAAAGCGAAGAAATTGAATGGTTAATAGCAGGAACCAAACCAAGAGAAATTTGTTTTTCTCAAGGGTTAATTAAGGATACAGCTCCCGAAGCACCAATTTTATTAACATTAGACGATGGAATCGAAAGAATAGAATTTTTTAGGGATTATTATCAAACGCATCTTAACAATCTATCAGAAGCAAAGTTAAAAATGAAAATGCCGTGGGGGGAAAGAATTACTTTAGCAGAGTTTAACAAGCTTCAAGGCGAAGCGACAAATTATAAAATAGAAAAAACAACATTTAAAGATTATGATATTTCTAGATATTGTAGAAATTTTAATTCTTCAGGGACTGTCGATGTAGAGCCATGTAAAATTACAGACGACCAAAGAGAATATTTTTATGACGGAGACGAGGCAACCTTTTATTTTAGCAGTGATTATAATGCTTTAATGTCTAAAATAAAAAAAACCACAGGAGAAAAGAAATGTTCTGTTATTGAGGGAGAAATGGAAAAAGGATTTTATAGTGGAGTAATTCCAATTGGTGAAACAGTTGATGAAGCAGAAGATTGGGGCAAGGAAGTTATAAGGAGAATAGATTTTACCATTAATGAATCTAAAGCAATAAGAGATCAGGCGATATTAATTCCGTCTCTTCAAGAGGGATGTGCATGTAATAGATGTAAGTCGGGCAATCCTTGGTTTGGTAAATGTCAATCAAATTGTCATTGTAGTTCATATAGTTGTACAACTCTTTCCTGTTATTCCTGTGTCCCTAGTACATGTTTCGGAGTTTGTCCTATTGAAAATTTTTGTGATGCTATTAATAAAATATATTATTGGGAAGATGATTTTAGTTTAGGAATATTAGAAGAAGATGGCGAGGTAGAAATAAAACATTGTTTTGAGGCGACTAATGACTCGGCAGAGCATCAAATAAGGTCTCAAAATATGAACAAAATGGGTCTTTTGCAAAAATTTAAAGAATATTCTAATCGGCTTTTAGAATTATCAGACATGAAAATTAATCATCCTTTTTACAATATAGGAAACCTTTCAGGAGTAATTGGTTATGTTTGCTCTCCATGCAAGAAGGCAGGTCTTGCTGGTGGAAAATTTAAATCGTGTGATCCTGAATTAAGCATTAAAGTTGAAAAAAGGTTTGATATTTTAGAAAAACTATCTTATTCAAGAAAAAAGTTCACAGGGTGCGTTAAAGGATATGGTGCTGGATACAAAGATAACCCAACAGAAGTAATAGAAGTGATAAGTTGCATGGAAGGAATTACAGATCCTGGAGTGTTAATTCTCCCAGAGTTCCCCTACCCAGGAAAAGGCAATGTTAATCCTCCATATAATAATTGCTATCCTCAAAATAGTGATAGATTAACAGAAGATGAAAGATCACAATGCTTCTATAATCCCCTAAGAGAAGGAACGGCTTCTAATCCAGGATGTTTATTAATAACAAAGGAATATACAGATAATTATTATTGTTGCAATTAATATATAAATATGAAAAAAATACTATCTTTAATATTTCTACTACTAATAATCTCCACGCCTGTTTTTGCCGATGTTCAAATCGGAGAGTTTATTATCACCGACGAAACTACGCCAGAAGAAATAATATCATACATATTTCAAATTCTTGTTGGTTTGGGAGCATTAATAGCCGTAGCAATGGTTGTTATGGCGGGAGTAGAGTGGATGACCTCTGATGGAAATCCAGGAAAAATTGATGGAGCAAAAACAAAAATAAAAAATGCACTATTGGGCGTTGGAGTTCTTTTGGGAAGTTATTTAATTATTAACACCATTAATCCTCAAATTGCTAATATACAAATAGATGATTTGCGATGCGAAAGTGGAATTATTGTTGGTGTTAAGTTAGAAGATGATGGGCCAGAGCTTCAAAGATGCTTAGATAGCAATACAGTAAAAATAGAATATGATATTGTTAAAACAATAAATGAGAGCAAATGGAATTTTCCATCTGGAACAATTTTAAAAGCTTTTGTCTATGAGGGTGAAAATTATACAGGAGCAAGAAGAACATTTAAAATGGATGTTTCTGGTAATATTTCAGGTGATATTTCAGGAGCTAAATCAATATATTTTTTAAGGCACTATCAAGGAGTTTATTTATATGACAGTGTAAATTATAATCTTGGTAGTTCTCCCTACCCTATCTATACCGCTACTAGTATTTCCAATTTAATTTCTTCTAATTTTAATAATAAAACTCAGTCAATAGAAATTATTCAAGGAGGAATGGAAAAATACCGAGCAGTTGTTTTTGCAAATCCGAACCATGAAGGATTTTGTTCCCTAGTTGGAGAGTCAATAGACAATTTAAACTCAAGTGCGAAGGACCAGTGGCAATACAGTGAGAGTATAGGAAATAATAGAATTTCTTCTTTGGTTGTAAAAAAAGAAGTTTCAACTCCGGGAGTTACAATAGACAGAGGTCAAGTTATTTTTTATACAACTAAAAATTGTGGAAGAAAACAACCAGGGGCGATATCCTTGCCAACAATTGGTTCAACAGAAATTAAAGAATGTAGGGTTAATATTAGCTCAACAACAAGGCATATCAATATTCTTGATAATTGTTCTGGTTGGGACGAAGGCGATGCAATTTTATCTTTTGAGATTTTAGGAAATGCGGGGCTAGTATTAAGCACTTCTAAGCAAGGTGAGGCAGGCATAGGCACGAATTGTAAATATTTTGACTCCTCGTTACTTGAGGGAGGAACATGTTACGCTGATATTAGTGGAACTTCTGTTTATGAAACATGGGGAGTAAAACCGCAATCATTTATAATTATTTCTGCTGACTGATGAAGAAAATAATATTTTTAATTTTAATAGGATTCTTGATTTTTCCTAATATAATATTAGCTGATTATCCTATTATTGGCGGAATTAATATTAATGATCCTGATACAACAGCATCACAGTTTATTACCTATCTTTTTTATATAATAACAGCGATAGGATCTTTCTTGGGTGTAGTGCTTTTAATTATAGCTGGATTAGAGTGGGTTTCTGCTTATGGTGATGCAAAAGTTATTAATTCAGCAAAGAGAAAAATAGCAGCAGTTTTTACTGGCCTTGCTGTTTTATTTACATCTTATATTATAATCAATACTATTAACCCAGCAATAATGAATGTTAATATTGATGATATAGGTAGTGACTATGAACCGATAGACATTGTTATTCCTGAAGGAAAGGGTATTTTTTTGTACAGCGAAGTTAATTATGAAACAGAAGAAGATCCTCTAAATATTAAAATCTCAAAGGCCAGTTTAATTAGTGATAGCTTTTACAGAAAAACTTCTTCAATTAAAATTAACCAACCAGATAATATGACTTTAGGAGCAATACTTTTTGCAGATAGAGAAGCTGATGAGGGCAAGGTTATTACAGGAACAGAATTCAGAGGAAAATGCTCATACATTACAGGAAGCATTTCCAATCTAGACAATGCTTTGGGCGACCAAAATGACCCTCCAATAGGTCAAGATACTTTAGCTTCACTAGTTGTCCTCGCAGGCAAAACAGGGGGTGAAATTACAATATATAATAATTATAATTGCGAGCCTAAGGTTGATAAATATTGCAGAGAAATAGACGATCACGATGATGAATGGGAAGAGCCGAATCCTTGTCCTTTGCCAGAAGAGTATTCTTGCAGTTTTAATATTAATGAGTTTAAGTCAATCAGCGAGTTGTTGGAAGAAGATTGTCAATCAGAAGATGGTGGGTTTGAAGGAGACATTTTGTCCATTGGTGTTTCAAAAAGAACAGGGATACTCTTGAGAGGGAGATTAATTGATGGTGAAGATGAGGCAGAAGAATCTTGTCAATATATTGATTCAAAAAATACTACTTGTATTAATATGATAAAATATGGTCCTTTCTATAGGGTGATTGATGGAAAAATGGATTCTTTTTTTTCACCTAAGGAAATTATGGTCTTTTCATTAGATTAAAAAGGTCTTTCCATTGTTCAACACTTAAGTTTTCTGCTCTCTCCCCTGCTTTCAATTTATTCTCTTTGAGCCAATTTTCTACGAACTCTCTAGCTTCTAAATTATTAGCAAGCTTTTTTCTTGGATGAAAAAAGCCTTTTTTAATTAATTTAAAAAAGTCATCATTCTTTTTTATCCCATTGGGCTTAATTTGGATAAAAGCGCTATCTACCTTGGGGGCGGGATAAAAGGAATTCTTAGAAACATTAAAGAGAACTTTAGGAGTTGCATAATATTGGACTGATATTGCTAAGACAGACATATCTCCTGGCTTAGAGCATATTCTGCGCCCTACTTCTTTTTGTATCATTAAATAAATATCGCTTGGCTGATTGGTGCTTTCTAGTAGGCCCTTAATTATTGAAGAAGTAATATAGTATGGAATGTTTGCAACAACCTTGTATTCTTTAAGATCAATGTCTTTGATGAATTCAAGAGCATCTGCATTAATTATTTCTACATTGTCCCCTACTTTCTCTTTTAGTTTCTCAATCATCTCCTTATCTTTTTCAACGCAAATTACTTTTTTAGCTTTTTTAGATAATTCAATAGTGATTGCTCCTAGTCCTGGACCAATTTCTAAAACAACATCATCTTTATTAATATCAATGTTATTAATTATTTTATTAATTATGTTTTTATCAGTCAAAAGGTTTTGACCAAGGCCTTTTTTAAGGAAAACATCTTCTTTTTTTGGTGTGGAAAAGTTTCTTGACATATATTGTTATAAGGGTAGAATTATAGTATTCAGATAAATACGCTGGATTTTGATAACTATTAATCTACAAGATTTTGAACAGAAACCTTGTAGCACGAATTATTCTTACAAAAGATAAAATTAGTAAATTATTCAATAAGATAGGCAAAAAGAAGTTATTTTGGTCTTTTTTTGTTCTCTTGTGTCTTTGGGCTACTTTTTCAACAGGACAAGCTGATACAGCTAGTCCAGCAGTAGCCACAAGCTCACATGGTCATTTTATCAGTGTTCAGGATGCTTTTCAACCCATTATCAGTAGTTTGGTTATTCAACAAGAGAATATTCTAGGGGCAATATCTTCTCCTCTGTTCATTACCTCTGAAACAATGGCTTCTTTGTCTATGGAGGAGTTCAATGAAGAGAAGTATATCATTAAACATACTGTTCTAGAAGGAGAAACGTTATCTGTTATTTCTGAAAAATACAATATATCTGTGACAACAATACTCTTGGCTAATGATCTTAATAACTCTAAGATTTATCCTGGCCAAGAGCTTTTAATTTTACCAATTAATGGCATTCTTCACATGGTAGATAAGGGGGAAAGTATCGATGCTCTAGCTAAGAATTATTCTGCCAAGAAAGATGAGATTATTAGCTATAATAAACTTTCTTCTGATGGAAGTATATATATAGGAGATATTATCGTTATTCCTAATGGTGTAATGCCAAGGCAAATTGCTCCTACTATTGCAACAACACAAACTAATACAAGTGTTTCAAATTCTTACTTTATAGTTCCTACAAAAGGAATTATTACTCAAAGATCTCACTATGCGTATACTAGTGCTGGGGTAGCATATTATACGGCAGTTGATATTGCTAACTCTATTGGAACGCCAATAGTAGCAGCAGCTGGAGGAACAGTTCAAATTGTTAAGAATGTTTGGCCTTATGGAAACTATATTACAATTCTTCATCCAAACGGCGTAGTTACTCTGTACGCACATCTTAGCGCTTTTGCAAGAGGAATAACTCCTGGATCTAGCGTTTTACAAGGTCAAATCATCGGATATATGGGCAATACAGGAAGAACTATTAATATGGGTGGAAATGGTTCTCATTTACACTTTGAAACAAGAGGAACACAGAATCCTTTAAGGAATTATTCTTTAGGAGTATCCGTTAGTTACTAATACACTCACTGTCCTTGCATTTGCACACGTCACAAGTTCTTGCCTCAGGAAGAACAGTTAAGCGTTCTTCAGATATTAACTCTCCACAACTACACTTGCCATACTCTCCCCTTTCAATATTCTCTAATGCAACATTAATATTTTTTAGTTTTTCTTCTAATGATCTTTCTATGGGAAGAAGATTCTCATACTCTTCTACTTCGTCTGTTTTTTCTTCTTCAACGCCATCCATTTGAGGATATTTTGTTTCCCAATTGTCTTTGCTTGTTCTAACAGCAAATTCATTAAGCTCTTTTTCAAGCTCTTCTTTTCTGTTTAATAAGTCTTCTTTTCTTTGTTTTATGAATTCTGGTGTCATATTATTTTATTACCAAAAGAACAATAAAAACTATGATTAATATGATTATTGCTCTAATCATTATCTTAGAAATAGTTGTTGGTTTTGGCATTAAGGTTTATTAATCTTATCTTCTATCTCGAAAATCTGAGTTTTAATTTGTTTTGCTTGAGAAGCAACGTCTCGATACTTTTCTTTAATTGTCTTTCTGTTAAAGTCAAGATTGTCAAGAATGTCTTCTGTGTCCCATCTCTCCTTTTCAAGTCCCCTTCTTCTCTCTTCTAGGGCAATTCTTTTCTCTGCGATCTTTCTCAAATCATTCTCATCTTTTGTCTCAGATTGTCTTTTCTCTAGTATCTTTATCTCCTCTTCAATTGATTCTTCATTTGCCTTAATTGAGGTTAGGTTTCTTTCTGCTTTGTCTTGTTGTTTTGTGTTCTCAAACATCTCTCTTTTAATATCTTCCATTCTATCTTCTAAGGGCTTAAGATCTATGCTTAATTCTTTCTTTGATCTTGTTAGGATAATTATTTCCTTTTGTCTTTTTAGGATATTAATTTCTTGAGTAATATTTTTTTCCCTAACATTAACCTTATCAGCGTTAAGAGAACATTCTTTTGATTGTAGTTCAAGGGACTTTATTCGATCTTCTTTTTCAAATATTTCTTTTTCAATATTTGTTCTTTCTTCTTCTATTCTCCATCTTTCTTTTTCAACAGACCTTTTTTCTCCTGTTGTTTCTGCTATTGCCTCTCTTTCTTCGATAGCTTTTTTGTCACTATCAATAATATTTTTCTTTTCTAGAAGCATTCCAATCTTTTTCTTTGTGTTGTCTATCTCATTATATATTTCTTCCTTTCTATTATTGAAAGGCTCTTTTTCTTCTTCAACTGATTTCAAAACATCTTCTAATTCAAGAACCTTTTCAGCTATTGTCTTTAGTGTTTTCTCTTCTTCATTGGCTTCTTTTATTTTTTGAAGTTCCTCTTCGCTCATTTCCTCTTTCTTTTCTTCACGCTTTATTACAATCTCTCCTTCTTCGGGGTCCTCTAATCCTAATTCAACTGCACTAGGCAACTTTTCTTCCTCTTCCTCGGTAGTTAATTCTATTTCCTCAGAGACTACTTCATTAATAGTAATTTCTTCTTCCTTATTAATAGGAGTCTCTTCTGTTGGCGGTACAATTACTTCTATTCCTGAATCTTCTATTTCTATGTTTTCTTCAATCGGAAGGCTTGCTTCTTCAGTAGTAGCAACTTCTTCTATTGGTAAGTCTTCTTTCTCCTCTCCCTTATCTTCTTCTGAATCATTAATTGTTAGTCCTTCTGTTTCTTCTATTTCTGGTAGTGGTATTTCAAGTGTTTCTTCTTCGACTTCATCAATCTTGTTATTAGGCAAAGAAGATAAGTTAGTAAAATTATCTTCTCTTGGGTAGACCATTTCTCCAGCTGCTTCTTTAAGGTCTTTGCTCATTGTCTTAATTTTCTTAGGGTCTAAAATTTGTTCTTCCATTTTTGAAGTTAATTAATAATTATTTCTTAGCTTCCTTTAATGATAGATTAATTCTACCCTGTTCGTCAATAAAGATTACTTTTACAGGAACAATATCTCCAACTTTTACAACGTCACTTACTTTTTCTACTCGCTTTTCTGATAGTTGAGATATGTGAATCATCCCCTCTTGTCCTGGAAGTATTTCAGCAAAAGCACCAAAATCAAGAACTCTTTTAATTAGTCCTTGGAACATCTCTCCAACAACAACTTCTCTTGTAATGTTCTTAATCCATTCAACTGCCTTTTGTGCCGATTCTTCATTCTCAGCAGTAACAAAGACCTCTCCTGTTTCTTCGATGTCGATTGAAACATTGCAAGTGTCAATAATTTCATTTATTGTTTTTCCTCCGCTTCCAATTACTTCTCCAATTTGTTCTGGCTTAATTTTAAGCACATATATTCTTGGAGCATTAGGAGAAAGCTCTTTCCTTGGTTCGCTAATTGCTTCTTTCATTTTCTGAAGTATTTCTAGTCGTGCTTTTTTTGATTGAGATAAAGTAGTTGCTATTATTTCTCTAGTAATTCCTCTCACCTTAATGTCCATTTGAAGAGCAGTGATTCCTTTTTCTGTTCCAGCTGCTTTAAAGTCCATATCACCATAATGGTCTTCTTCTCCTTGAACATCTGTTAAAACAACATATGATTTATCCTCAGTACTTTTATTATCATTCATTTCCATCATTAGCCCCATTGCTATTCCAGAAACAGGTGCTTTGATTGGAACGCCTCCATCCATTAGAGCTAGACAAGCTGCACAGGTAGAAGCCATTGATGATGAACCATTTGAACACAATACTTCGGAAACAAGCCTAATTGTGTAAGGGAAAGTTTCAGCATTTGGTATCACGGGCTTTAATGCTTTTTCTCCTAACATTCCATGACCAATCTCCCTTCTTCCCGGGCCTCTTAATGGTCCAGTCTCGCCAACGCAAGAAGGCGGGAAATTATAGTGATGCATGAATCTTTTCTTTTCTTGTCTTTCCATTTCATCAAAAAGCTTTTGGTCTCCTGGAGAGCCAAGTGTTAGAAAGGAAAGAACTCTTGTTTCCCCTCTTGAGAATAATCCTGTTCCATGAACCATTGGTATTTTAGAAACATCGCAAAAAATATCTCTAATTTCTTCTACCCCCCTTCCATTAAAACGAAGTCCTTTTTCAATTGCATATTTATGAATTATTCCTTCAGAATAATTTTCAAAGAATGAAAAGCCATAGCGAAGAGCATTAGGATCTTCAAGATCTTTTAATTTCAAGGCAAGGTCATCTCTAATTTGAGGCATATCATCTGTTGGGTCTTTCTTAAGAGTGTTTTCTATTCTGCTATTAACAACTTCTTTGACGACTGCTTCAATTTCCTCATTTGATTGTGGCAATAATACTTTTACTTTTTCTTTTCCAATCTTACTTCTAATATCATCTTGAAAATCAATAATGTCTTGGTGATATTTTTTAGATAATTCTAATCCCTTTAATATTGTCTCTTCTGGAATCTCATTCATTCCTGCTTCAATCATATTAATTAAGATTTCTTTTTTTGATTCTGATTTTAGTCCAGCTAGTAGTAAGTCCATATCTCCTGTTTCTCTTTCATTAAATGTCGGAAAAACTTTTAGCTCTCCTTCTACAGATCCAATTCTTACCGGGGCGATTGGTCCGTCCCATGGAATGTCAGACGAATGTAGGACAATAGAAGCAGCTATCATTCCTAAAGAAGCTAAGTCAGTTTCTTTATCCCAAGAAAGACAAGTAATTATTACTTGGACTTCTCTTCTAAAGTTTTTAGGAAACAGTGGTCTCACAGCTCTATCAATTAATCTTGAAGTTAAAATAGATTGTTCGGATGGTCTACCTTCTCTTTTTGTAAATCTTGAGCCCAATATTTTTCCAACAGCATAGAATCTCTCTTCATATGCCACAGTTAAAGGAAAAAAATCGATCTCCTCGATTTCTTTATTGCTCATTACAACAGTTGCCATAACGACAGTATTCCCCATTTTAACGAAAGCAGAACTATTGGTTCTTTCAGCAAGATTGTTGAACTCTACTTCTAATATTTTATTATCAATATTTAGTTTAAATGTTTCTGTTTTCATTTTTATTTCTCTAGTCCTACTTTTTTAATTACTTCTTTGTAAGATTCTTCGTTTGTTCTTTTTAGGAACTTTAGAAGCTTCCTTCTACTGCTTACCATTTTTAGAAGACCTCTTCTAGAACTTACATCTTTCTTGTGCTTCTGGAGATGTTTCAGTAATTTATCTATTTCTTCAGAAAGTAATGCAACTTGGACTTCTGCTGAACCAGTATCTTTTTCGTTGACTTTAAATTCATCAACTATTTTTGTTTTTTGTTTTGTTGTTAACATATTTTTTATTCTTTATTATTTTGAAGTGCCCCGTGAGGGACTTGAACCCCCGACCTTGAAGTTAAGAGCTTCCTGCTCTGCCAACTGAGCTAACGGGGCAATTTTTTAATCACCGTTCTTGAAAAATGTTGTAATCCATGTTTCTCCTCCTAGTATTGTTATAAAAAGACTTACAAGTGTCCATGCAAGATAAATAACTATTATTCCTGCTGCAATTGCAATCATGGCAGACTTACCTTGATTAAACTTTCCTGGATCTCCTCCCGAAGTCATCATTATTATTCCGGCTACTACGAAACCAATAATGGCAACAAGAGGAACAATTGTGAAAGCTATAAAATCAAAAATAGTAGCAACCATTCCTATTAAGTCATTAGAATTGCAGGCCCTAACGCCATCTTTCTCAAAACCATCACAATCATCAGGAACCAGACCACCTCCTAAAACAGGAGAAACAGCTAAAAACAATAGTATAAATAGAAGAAATGTCTTCTTTGTTTTTGATAATGACATATGTTTTATGGGGCTAGTATAGCTTGTTTTATAGAAAAAATCAAGTTAAATCATCATTAATATTAGATAGTAAGGGATAAAATATATAGTCCTGCCATGCACCTCTTTTCTGCTTATTTCGTTTTTAGTAACTACGACACCATATTCAACATCTTTTTTCTTAATGTAGT
>JAQUXE010000010.1 GCA_028692555.1 Minisyncoccota bacterium | reverse complement strand
AGTTAAATCATCATTAATATTAGATAGTAAGGGATAAAATATATAGTCCTGCCATGCACCTCTTTTCTGCTTATTTCGTTTTTAGTAACTACGACACCATATTCAACATCTTTTTTCTTAATGTAGTTGATTAAAGGAGTCAATTCTTTTAAGTTGATATTATTAGAGAACTTGACTTCAATGGCCAGCTTTCTTTTATTCTTTTCTAGCAAGAAATCAATTTCTTTGTCTTTATTTCTCCAAAAGCTAATATTATCTTTTCCGTACTTAAGAACTAGGGTGTTGTATATAATGTTTTCAATAATCTTACCAAAAGCTTGAGGAACTTCATCTATACTCCTTTCGGTGTAGTGGTTTAGGGCACAGGTGAAATTAATACAGGGCGTATAGATTTTCTTAAGAGTTCTCCCCCTCTTAATCAGGGACTTGTGGTTTCTGTATAGCACTTCGATGACGTAGCTTTCTTTTAAATATTCTAAATAGTTTTCTAGGGTTTTTTTAGATGCCTCTATTTCACGACTGATGTTTGTTAATTCAAACAATGATGAGACGTTGTTTAATAGTTGTCGTGTAAATAATTTAAACTCATCTCTTTTTTCGACATTGAAGATACGGATGCAGTCGTCTTGTATTTTTCCAATGACTGATTCAGCTATATATTCACAGCGCTGTTCAGGAAGTTCTAAATTCTTAGTTTCTGGAAATTGCCCAGAAATAATATATTCTCTACTTAATTCATTAATCTTTTTGGCATTATATATATCAAATTGAGTCAATTTACCAAAGACCTTTGGAATCTCAAAGAGGTCATATTCTTCTAAATTATCTATTTTTTCTTCTCTAATTTTAATAAACTCACGGAATGACAATGGAGGCAAGTAATAATCAAAAACCCTTCCCGCTAAGCTTTCGTGATTCTTTCCTTTAAGAAGGATACTCTGTGAGCCCGTTACAATAAACTTGATTTTTTTATTTGATAAATCATAATACTTTTTTAATATTGATTGCCAGTTTTCAATATACTGTATTTCGTCTAGAAAAACATACACTATATTATCAAAATCTAAAGATGGTTTATCAATAATTTCTTTGAAGTAGAAGGATAAAACCTCATCAAGAAATTCAGCTTTTTGTATTTGAGAGGAATAATCAAAAAGGAAGTAAAAAACATTATTTGGGGCTACCTTTTTTTGCACCAAAAGATGATTAATTAATTGTTTTTGAATTGTGCTCTTACCAACACGCCTTAGTCCCACGATGTTTAGTATTAAAGAATGTGTTAGGTTTTTTTCTAGCACAAAATACATATCCCTTTTGGGAAGATTTCTTTCTGGGACAACGAACTCGTTGCCCCTCCACCAAGGATTTTTAATTTCTAAATCTTGTCTTTTTACCATATATGAGTAGTTGACTATCCTTAAAAGTACAATTTAAGGATAGTCCACTTCCCTTATTCTGTCAAGTGTGCCCCCGGCAAGACTCGAACTCGCACATCTGGTTCCGAAGACCAGCGCTCTATCCGTTGAGCTACAGGGGCTTTCTCCTCTTGATTCTTAATGGGGGGATTGTATCTTGATCAAAAAATAATCTATTCTCAATCAATTCTCTTTTTCCTTGCAATTCAATAATAGGGCTTAATCTCTTAATTAGGACAGGGATTAAGGCAATAAACAGAATGATGCCCGGCAAGGAGTATGCTTCAACTGAAAGTGAAAGAATAATTCCAGTTAAAAAAGATAAAAGAGTTCCCACAGAGGCCGTCCAGATTATAGTAAAAATTATACAAGGAATCAAGATGATGGCCAAATATATTGGGGAAATTACAGAAAGTGCTCCAACTAGGGTAGCAAGGCCTCTTCCCCCGCTGAACTTGAGGAATATTGACCAATTGTGTCCAATTACAGCTAAGATGGCGCAGGCAATTTGTATTTCAGTTCCTAGACCTAAATACATTGGCACATATACTGCTAAAGCACCTTTTGAGGCATCTAAAAGAAAAGTTGCGACGCCCTGCCACTTGCCAACATTCTTGTATACATTTGAGCCAGAGTTTTTTTTCCATCCAATTTCTAGCAAATTCTTTTTGGTAGATAATTTAGTAATTAAATAGCCAAAAGGAATTGAACCTAAGATATATGAGAATATTAAAACTAGCACTGCTTCAATCATTGAAGTATTTTTTAGCCTTTATCTTTTTAATCTGGTTTTCTATTCTATCTTTGTGAGCTATTACAATTAAAACTGTTCCTAGTAGCGCTGGATAGAATAATACTGGAGCAAAGATTGATATCCACCAAACAGCATATATTTCACCCAGAACCCTACCAATTATTTGTTCAGATACCGCATTTTTAACGAACTTCTTGCTAATTATCCCTCCCATTAATATCTCAACAAGGAACATAAAACAGATAATGATAACTATCCAGCCGATAAAAACTATTGGATTTAAATAAAGAAAAACACCCATCAATGAAGCCGCTCCTCTCCCCCCCTTGAACTTTAGGAACATAGAATAGTTGTGTCCTATAATGGAGAAGAACGTTCCAAGAGTTATTGCTAGCGCTTGGTTCTCTATAAAATGCATTGCAATAATCACAGCTAGAACTGCCTTAAAGGCATCTAGTAAAAATACAAAAAGGAATGATGGTATCCCCCACTTCTTACCTTTTTCATGAGAAACAATTCTTAAGGTGTTTAATGCTCCAGTGTTCTTTGAGCCAAACTGACGCATATCTTTGCCTAGAAGTAGTCGCACATATATTAAGGCAAAAGGAATTGACCCGATAATATATGAGAAAAGTGCTATTAGAACGTAATCTATTGTAATATTCATAGTATTATTTTTCTACTGAGCAACAAATTAATGCCCCTGGCCCAACATGGCAACCAATCACAGGGCTCGTAAGAGCTATAAAATCAACTTTTACTTGAGGATATTTTTCTTCAAACATTTTCTTAAGCTTTTCAGCTTCTTCTCGTGCATCAGCGTGACTAATCGCTACCCTACAAGCCTTGCCTTCTTCTAGTGGCTTTTTAATTAATTCTTCTGTTTGCTTAAATAATGCTTGAGCAATATCTTTTGCTTGCATTTTTAAGTTAGCTGGCTTAATTAGTCCATCTTTCATTGATAAAATTGGACGCATTCCAATTTTTTGCATTTGAGAAAGTATGACTGATAGTGCGTGACTAATTCTTCCATTTGCTTCAAGCCATTTAGGACTTTCAAGCATGCCGAAAAGATAAACATTCGGAGACATTTCAGTAATTTCTTTAAATATTTCTTCCCCTGACTTGCCTTCTTCTGCAAGTTCACCCGCTCTAAGAGCAATTAATGATTCACTTGCGTCAGCATTAAAAGTATCTAAGATAAGAATCTTTTTTTGATCTTCTTCTTTTATCATTTTCCTTGCTTGCATTGCAGAATTATATGTTCCCGATATTCCCGAACTAATAGTGATGCAAATTACCGATTCGCTTTCTTTTAGTGCTTCATCAAAAACCTTTTTAAAAGCTCCCATTGATGGTTGACTTGTCTTAGGAGTTGTTTTAACTCCTTTTCTTTCTGCATCTCGCATTTTCTCAAAGACATTATTTCCCTCTAGTGAATCCATTTCAGGCCAGTCGATTACAAAAGGAACTATAATAAATCCATATTTCTCAACTAGTTCATTTGTTATTGAAGCACTTTGTCCGATAACGATTGTTGTTTTTTTCATATTTTTTTTATTATTCTTGCCATGCTAAAACTAATGAGTTGGGGCCAATATGACCTCCTATTGGAAAACAAGTGAGGTTAATAAAGGCAACTTCCGTATTCTTTAAAGAAAGAACCATTTCTTTTAATTTTTGTGCCTGATTGTCATCATCTGCATGAGTGATAGCAACTATAATTTTTTTACCATTCTCCCTTGCTTTCTTTGTTGATTTTTCAAATTCTTCAAATAGTGCTGATGATAGGTCAGAGATATTTCTTTTAATTCCAGCAATAGATAGTTTGCCATTTTTCATTCCAAATATGGGCTTGATGGACATTTTTTCTGCTCTTTGCATCATTGCTGGCACAAATCTTGGGAACCTTCCACTTGCCTCAAGCCACTTAGGGCTATGATATGCTCCTAAAAGCTTTGTTCTCTCAATACTTTCTTTAATCTTATCATTAATCTCTTGACTATTAAAGTTATTTTTTATTAATTCTATTATTTTTAATGCAACAAGACCTTCTCCAGCGCTTCCATTTAATGAATCAATAATATGAACTTTGTCTTGGAACTCTTTTTGTAGAAACTTTTTTGCTTGAACTGCTGAATTATATGTTCCTGACAGCTTTGAAGATATTGTAACACAGAAAATCTCTTCAAATTCATTTAATTTTTCCTTAAAGACACTAAGAAAATCATTGATTGATGGTTGGCTTGTTTTAACCGTGCTTGATATTCCGCTTTTTTCTGCTTCTCTTGTTTTTTGGTATATGTTTCCAGGTAAGTCCTTCAGCTCTTGAAGATCAATTTTGAATCTAGCAATACCAATCTTGTATTTTTCAATTAATTCTTCTGTTAGATCAAATGCTTCGTCGCCGACTAATCCTATTTTCATATATTTTCATATTGCCAACTTAAGACAATTGTGTTTGGTCCTGTGTGAGCACCCAATACAATATCAAGCAGGTCAATATTCTTAATCTCAACATTATTTTTACTTCCAATTAAGCTTTTTAATTTATTAGCTTGTTCGGGATTGTCTCCGTGAGATATAATAACGCTTATCTTTTCTTTTATTCCATTAGTTTTCTTTTCAAATTCTTCAAATAATGGAGTGGCTAGATCAAAGAAGTTTCTTTTGATTGAGTAAGGCCTAATTCTCTTATCCTTTACGCACATTATTACTCCAATTTTCATTTGTTTCATTTTTTGAAGTCCATAGGGTAATATTCTAGGCATCCTTCCTCCAGCAAAAAGCCATTTAGGGTCGTCGTAGGCGAAGATTAAAAAGTTATTTTTAATATGTTTACTAAACCTTTCTATAATCTTATCCAATTGTAAATTATTTTTAATGTCTTTTACGATTTCCATCATTAATAGTCCCTGGGCACCACTTCCTGTTTCAGAATCCAGTATTATTATTCTCTCGCCCTCTTTTCCTAAAAACTTTTGTGCTTGTATTGCGGCATTGTATGCCCCTGAGGCACCAGAAGAAAAAGATAGGTGGATTACTTTCTCGTATTCGCTCAACTTTTTCTTGAAGGTAGTTAAGTATTTTTGTAGCGATGGTTGAGATGTTTTTACTCCTCCCTTTTTACCAAGTTTTTCTCCTTCCCTTTGTTTTTCAAAAATATGCCCTTCGATTGATTCAAGTTCTCCTAAATCAATATGAAAATCTATAATATCAATATCATTTTCTTTAATAAAATTTTTTGACAAGTCGCCACTGGAATCTATTGTTAGTCCTATTTTTTGCATATTATTTAATAATCCAACCAACAAGCAAACTTTGTGGACAAGCGTTAATGCTTGTGATGGGATCGGTTATGTTTATAAATGAAATATCTGTCTTTTTAATTCCTTTTAATAGTTTCTTAAGCTTTTCTGCTTCTTTTAGATTATCTCCATGAGCAATAACAGCTCTAATCCTCTTGCCACTTTCAACCTCTTTCTTAGAGTTTTTTTCTATTCTTTTAAAGGCCACTTCTGCAAATTCGTTATTTCTAACGTTCTCAGCTTGAATTATCTTGCCTTTTCTCATTTCTCCTAAAGAATATCGTGGACTTCTGTTAAACCAAGAGGACTTCTTTTCCTTATTCCACCAATCATTTTTCTCAACGACGCAATAAAGATTAACTTTTTCAACGACCTGATCAATCTTTCTAATGATTTCATCTATTTTTCTTTGTTCCGCAATCATTTCAAGAGCTTCTAGAATTAGAATTGATTGCCCAGCACTAATGTTCCTTGAGTCGATAATGTAAATATGTCCCTTCTCCTCTTCGCTTAACAGTTCCTTGCCTTTAATAGCAGAATTATAATTATCAGAAAGCTCTGATGAAGAAGTAATACATAATACATCATCAAATTTCTGAAGTTGTGTTTTATATGACTCCATAAAGAACTCTGGAGAAATTGGATCAATCTTGGGACAGCTAGTAATTCCCTTCTCTTTTGCATCTTTAATTCTTTGGCAAATGTTTTCACCAGCAACTTCTTCCCCTTCTTCCCAAATAATTCTTAAGGGAATAATCTCTATATCGTAGTGATTAATAATTTTTGAGCTAAGTCCAGCCCTTTCATCAGTTACTACACCAATAGAAACATTTTCTACTGACTTTTGACCAGTAACTTCTTTTGTCATGTCTTCAATTCTAAGATTTTCAATGTTCCCCATTTTTTTAATAATATCTCTTACCTCATAAGGCATGTCGGTGTGAATATGTATTTTAGTTCTGTTTCCTATTTTAATAACATCTAGACAATTGCCAAGATGATTTAATTTCTCTCGAACTTGGCTTTGATCATAATATCCATCATCAAGCAAAGCTACAACTTCATACCTATTAGAAAGTATTTGTATGAATCTTTTAGGTCTCATGATTTCTACTTCTTTTTCAGCTTTTATAACAAACGGATCCTCTTGTTCTTTTAGAGTATCTAAGTATGTTTCTAATATCATTAGAAATCCCAATCCTCCTGCATCAACAACTCCTGCTTTCTTAAGAACTTCCATTTTGTTAGGCGTGTCTAGCAAGGCTTCATTAGCTTTCTCTATGGCAAAGTAAAAGTTCTTAACAATGTCTTTTTCTTCCTTTGAGCATTCTTTGACCGCTAGGGCAAAAGCTTTAATGACATCAAGCATTGTTCCTTCTTTTGGGTCTTGAATTGAATCTTTTGCTCTTTCGTAGCCTTTTTCGAAGGCAATACCCATCTTCTCTGCACTTAATTCCTTTTCCTCGGCAATACAAGGAAAAAATCCTGCTAGAAATCCAGTATAAATAATCCCTGTATTTCCTTGAGCGGCGGTAAGGGCTCCATCTAAAACACTGTCTGATAATTCAGCGATGCTTTCGAATTCCTTATTTTCGATATTATCTTTTATTCCCTTTAGGGTTGCTGAAAGATTCGTCCCTGTGTCTTGGTCTGGAACCGGGAAAACATTAATCTTGTTTATCTGTTCTTTGTCTCTCTCTATTCTCTCGCTTGAGAATAGAAGCATCTTTTTAAGTTCGTTTTGCGATATATAATCCATATTACTTTATTTTCTTTTCAATATCCTCCAGTGTTTTTCTTGCCATTTCCTTGCCTCCTAGACCAAAAGCAATGCTTACAGTTAAAACAATAAGAGTGATAAAGCCAATGAATATTATTAAGATAAGAGTCTGAACAATCTGTAATTGGTATAGTATTGCTAGTATAGCAACTATCCAAACGCTAGTAGAAAAGACATTGCCCAGAAAACTAGAATAAGTAAGCTTCTCTTCTCTAAAGTCACCAACTATGATTTTCTTACTGAAATCAGCAATAAAGACAGCGATAATAAAAATAATGATGGATATGAAGATATTTGGATAATACCCTATTATTCCCCCTATTATATTTCCAATAATTGATAGTGAGAGTATGTCGAGCGCAAGAACTATAAATAAAAGCAATAAGTAGATTTGAGTTATTGTTCCAAAGAAACGTGAAACGTCTAGTTTTGCATCGAACCTATTAAAAAACTCTTGCCAGCCCAAAGATCCAAGAACTTGGTTGAGCCTTATTTTGTTTAGGTAATAAGAAACGATATCCCTTACTTTACCAGAAAGGTAAAAGCCTAAAAAGATGATTACGACCGCCCAAATTATATTTGGAAGTCCCTTCATGAATTCAATGAAAAATGATTCTAGCATATTTATTTATTATTAATTATTACAATTTGATATTATATTACCACTTTGCTTTGTGCAAGTCCAAGTTGTACCCAATTCTATTGAATAAAACATGTATGAAAAATGTCAATACAAAAAGAGTGGTCCAGAAAGTAAAAGGTAGTCCAATTATTGGTTGAATAAAGACAAAGGCACCAATCACGTAATTGGTTTGATCAAATGGTATAAATGCTGTTCCTGGCTTTAGTCTTAGCCTTCTCTTGATGAAAGCGAAAAACAAATCACCAAAAACAATGCCCATCGCAAGGAGTATTCCTAGCAACCAGCTTGAAACAAAAAAACTATTTATTCCAATAACAGTTAAAAAAGGAAGATGGAAGTGATTATTGATCCAAAAGAATAATTGAAAAAGCAGTGTACAAATTGAAATCTCACAAATTAGTCCCCTCCAAGTTTTATGGGTTCCTAGTATTGGAATACCCTTAATCGTTCTTCCTCCGTCAATTGGTCTATTGAATCGGTTCAAAACATTAAAAGTATTAGCTAGAGGTGGAGAAGCATTAGCAATATATGCTGGTATAAAGAAGTAAATACAAGATACTATATATAGCAATGTAATCATAGCGATATTATGACACATTATTAATTATTTAACAATTTTCTTTTCTTCCCCCTTTATTAAGCGTTTTATATTCTCTCTATGGGCCCAATATATCATAACAATACAGAATAGCCCCAAATAGAAGTAAGCTAATGATTGGGTCTCAAACCAGAACCAAAAAGGAATTAATAAAATAATTAAAAGATTTGTCAAGCTCATAATCTTGATTAATTTAAGCATAACTATCCAGATTGCTAAGAAAGCTAATGCTTTCCATCCAGTAATATAGATAATGGCTGCAAAAACAGTTGAAACAGCTTTGCCTCCTTTAAAGTTAAGCCATATAGAGAAAACATGACCAATCATGGGTGCAATTATAACGAAAAGCATATGCCAATTATTAGAAATGTATAAACTAGCTATATATATAGGTAGGAGTGCTTTGAATACATCTAAGAAAGCAACCAATAAGGCATATTTGAATCCGAGAGATCTGGACACATTGGTGGCTCCTGTATTGCCACTTCCCTCTTTTCTGATATCAATTTTCTTTAGTTTTGCTATTAAATAGCCAAAAGGAATTGATCCTAGCAAATAACCCGTAATTATGAAAAAAGCTAATGTTATATATTCTTGCATATTCTTATTATTTATGATGTTTCACGTGAAACATCGTTAATTATTATTTTCTTAAATGATTCTGGACAAGACCTTGTCCACTTGGACAAATAATCTGTCCACTTGGACACAATGTGGACACATTCTGGACAACTTGGACACAATGTGGACAACTTGGACACGATTCTGGACAAAGCGTTTCTAAAAGAAAGTTATATTCAAATGTTTCACGTGAAACAATACAAACCTCTTATGGATTATTCTATGAATGTTTCACGTGAAACATTATGAAACCCAGTATTTTTCTTTTGTTTCTTTATCTTCCTTAAATATTACTTCATTCTTAGATTCTTTAGCTTTTTTTGCTAGGCTTTCTATTGTTTTATCGTCCAGCTTAGACAATTCATCCAATCTTTCTTTTAAGTACTTCTTATTGTTTCTTTTAGGCTCATTTAGAACGTCATCAAGCAATATATCAAGAATCATGCCTACTTTAGGAGATGGTTTAATGTTAAGGGTATCCATTACCTTCTTTCCGTTTATTTTAAGCATTTTAACTGAGATTGGGTCCTTTGAAACCTTTTCAATCATATACTTTAAGTGTCTCATTTTGTATGGTTCAGCTTTTGGGCAACCAGAACCAATCCTATCACACATTCTAAGTTGTAATAACTTTTCTACGCTTTCCAGACCTACGTTCTTAACTAGCCTTCTAACGGATGATTCTCCCACTTCATCTACATTATAGTAGAAAAGATGGTATCTAACTAAATTAACAATACTATGTGCTTCTTTTTTAGGAAGTTTAAGGCGATTTACTATCTTTTCGGTCATTTTAGCCCCAACAACTTCATGGTTATAGAAGGTTGCTGATTCTCCGTGTCCTCTTTTTGTTCTTGGTTTGCCAATATCATGTAATAAAGCGGCCATTCTAACATCAAAATCGAAATCTTTTCTAGTGGAATAAGCTAGTGATTCTAGATTATGTTTGTAACAGTCGTAAATATGGTGCTTGTTTTGTGCAACTGAACAACCTTCTTCTAATTCAGGTATGATATATGTTAATAAGCCACTATTTCTTAGTGATTCTATGCCTTTTACAGCATTTTCGCTCATTATAATCTTAATTAATTCATCTCTGACCCTTTCTGGAGATACCTTCTTAAGTAATTTGGCATTGTTTTTAATAGCATTTAGAGTTTTTTCTTCTATTGTCCAATCAGAACCCAAGACAGCCTCAAGCCTAATTGCGCGCATCATTCTAAGAGCATCTTCTGAAAATCTATCATTTGGCTCATTTACGGTGCGAATGATCTTCTTTTTTAGATCTTCTTGGCCATTAAACAAGTCAATTATGTCAAAATCACCGTTTTTAGGGGATATAGCAATAGCATTTATGGTAAAGTCTCTTCTTTTCAGGTCTTCATCTATAGTTTTCGACCAGGTTACTTTGTCTGGATGACGACTATCGCTGTAAGTAGCTTCATTCCTATATGTTGTGATCTCAACAATCTCAAAATCCCCCTTTTTTAATGGAAAAGCTACTCCAACGGTGCCAAAATCATTTTCATAAAATGTTTTAATACTTTTGTCAAGGAAGACTGATTGAATTTGTTCGGGGGTGGCATTTGTTGTAATGTCCCAGTCGTTTGGCTTGGCGCCCCTCAACAAATCTCTAGTACAACCGCCAACAATATAGGCTTCAAATTCTCCTTTTTGAAGTTGTTCTATACAGAAGAGAACTTTCTTAGGAATTAGTTTAATATTAATTTTCATTGTATACATATATTATATTAAATATTTCTACTTGACAACTATTTTTGATCTGTTAATATATTAATACGATGAGGAAGTAAGAAGTTTTTTGATTGGTCGGATGGTTCCGACTTTTTTATTAAAGTAATAAATAATTAAATAAGTAAATAAAATTAAATATGGATTTTCAATCATTTTTATCTGCAATAAATCAGATATCTGAAGAAAAAGGATTATCTTCAGAAAAAATCATAGAAACAGTAGAACATGCTTTAGCTTCAGCGTACAAAAAAGAATATGCTAAAAGGGGGCAGATCATTAAGGCAAAGATTAATCCTAAGAATGGCAAAACAGAATTCTCAAGAATAATGTTAGTAGTAGATGATACAATGGTATATATCCCTGAGAGGGTTGAGGGTGAAGAAGAAGAAACATTTAAAGTAGGTAAGAGTTATAGACCAACAGAAGAAGAGCTTAATTCAGAAGAACCAAAAGAAGAGAACACTGAAAGAAGAGTGAGATACAATGAAGAAAAACACTTACTAATAGAAGAAGCAAAAAAGAAGGGCGATAAAGTTGAGCCAGGAGAAGAAATAGTTACATTATTAGAACCAAAAGAAGATTTCGGTAGAATTGCTGCTCAAACAGCAAAGCAAGTTGTTTTACAAAAGATTAGAGAAGCTGAAAAAGAAATTGTCCTAGAAGAATACAAGTCAAAAGAAGGGGAGATTGTTTCTGGAATTGTTCAAAGAATTGAAGGATCAAATATTTACTTTGATATTGGTAAGTCCCTTGGTGTTTTGCCAAGAGAGGAGCAGATAAGAGGGGAATTCTATAAAGAAGGTCAAAGATTAAAGTTATATATCCTAAGGGTAGATACAACTCCAAGAGGTCCAGTGATACTATTGTCAAGAAGTTATCCAAAACTAATATCTAGACTATTTGAATTAGAAGTTCCCGAAATACAAACGGGTCAATTAGAGATTAAATCTATTGCAAGAGAGCCAGGATCAAGAACAAAGATAGCAGTTAGTGCGCAAAGTGATGAAATTGATGCTATTGGTTCAATGGTTGGACAAAGAGGAGTAAGAGTTACTGCAGTAATGTCAGAGTTAGGAGGAGAAAAAATTGATATTATTGAATACAATGAAGATCCAGTTAAGTTCATATTGAATTCATTATCACCAGCAAAGATATCTGATGTTATAACAGGAGAAAACAATGCAGCCATCGTTGTTGTTCCTCAAGACCAATTGTCTTTAGCAATAGGAAAAGATGGTCAAAATGTTCGCTTAGCAGCTAAATTAACTGGTTGGAAATTAGATATTAAAGGGGAAGGAGAGCAGGCTGAAGAAGAAGAGCTAGACATTGACGAAGAAGAAGTTGAAGAAACTAAAGAAGAAAATTAATTATGAAATACGAAATTAAAGAAACAACAGCAACTAAAAAGAAAGTAGAGATTGAAGTTTCTGCTGAGGACTTTGCTGGTTATTATGCTAAGGCATTAAAGGAAATATCAGCTGATGCAGAAATACCTGGTTTTAGGAAAGGCAAGGTTCCAGAAAATATGGTTGAAGACCGTGTCACTAAAGAAGGTGTTTTGTCTGAAGCAGCAGAAATCGCTATAAGGGAATCATGGGCTGAGTTCTTAAAGGAAAGCAAGGAAGAAGCAATATCTCAACCACAAGTAGAAGTTATTAAAATAGCAAAAGACAATCCACTTGTTTTTACAGCTGAATTTGAAATATTACCTCAAATTGAGTTACCTAAACTTGATTCTGTAAAAGTAGAGAAAAAAGAAGTGGATGTGAGTGATAAGGAAGTTGAAGATGCTATCAAATGGATTCAACAATCAAGAGCTAAGTATTCAGAAAAGATGACTGAGGCAGAAGATGGTGACTTAGTTGAGTTTACTTTTTTTTGTCTAAGCATTGAAAACGACCCTGAAAAACAAGATAGAATTGTTTTAGGAAAAGGTCACTATATAGAAGGCCTTGAAGATGCTCTTAAAGGAATGAGAAGGGAAGAGGAAAAGGATTTTGAAACATCTGACCCAAGAAAGAAGGAAGTTAAGATTAAAATACACGTTAAGGTTGATTCAATCAAGAAAATGGAGCTTCCTGAAGTTAATGATGAATGGGTCAAAGGTCTTGGTGCATTTGATACAGTAGAAGAATTAAGAAAAGACATCAAGGAAGGTGTTAAGAAAGACAAAGAAGTGGCAGAACTACAAAAACTAAGGGAGGAGGCGATTAAAAAATTGGCGGAGAAGGTAGAGATAGAAATTCCTCAAACACTAGTTAAGAGGGAACAGGACTTTATGCTTAACAATATCAAAGAAAGGTGCTTGTCTGAATTAAAAATTACCTTTGAAGAATACTTAAAACAAGTTAAAAAAACAGAAGAAGAAATAACTAAAGAATTGGAGAAAACAGCGAAAGATAAGGTAAAGGGATTCTTAGTCTTGCATCAAATCATTAAAGATGAGAAAATAGAAGCAACAGAAGAAGAAGTCACAGAGAAGATAGAAGAAATGCTTAATCAATATCCTAACAAGGAAGAAATTAAAAAGACAATGGATGAAGCTCAGGTTAGACTATATATAGAAGACGAGCTAAAAAGAGAAAAAGCTTTCAAATTGTTAGGATGCTAATAATATAAAGAAAAATGTTAATACCAACAGTAATTGAAAAATCACCAACAGGAGAAAGAGCGTATGATATTTACTCTAAACTCCTAGAAAGAAGAATCATTTTCTTAACAGGTCAATTTAATGATGCAATGGCAAATTCAATAGTTGCCCAGCTTTTGTATTTAGCATCAAAGGACTCTGATAAAGATATACAGTTATATATTAATAGTCCTGGAGGATCAGTAACAGCCGGACTAGCAATCTACGATACAATGCAATATATCAAGCCAGATGTTTCGACAGTAAGTATTGGATTGTCTGCCTCAATGGGCGCAATGATATTGGCTTCGGGAGCAAAGGGAAAAAGATATGCATTGCCTAACGCAGAAATATTACTTCATCAAGTAATGGGGGGTGCTAGGGGACAGGCTTCTGAAATTGAAATTACGGCAAAGCAAATAATCAGAATTAAGGAAGAAATGAATAAGATATTATCTAAGCATACTGGCCAACCATTATCTAAAATATCTAAAGACACTGATAGAGACTTCTACTTAACAGCAAGTGAGGCAAAAGAATATGGAGTAATTGATAAAGTTATTAAGTCTCAAGAAGCTTTAATCTCTAAGTAGTAATAGAATTTAATTGACAACTTTTTTTAAGAAGATATAATAGAATAAAATAGTAAATTTATTTACAAAAGAAGGTCGACAATATTTAAAAAATTTAAAAAAAATGAAGATAAAAATAAAAATGGAAAAACAGAAATTATTAATAATTGTTTTAGTTGTATTAGTGTTAGCTTTGTCATCTTACTTTGCTTTTGATTTTTTTGGTAAGTATAAACAAAAATTAGTATTTCAAGGATACTATATCGCAATTGACGAGGTGATGAATTCTGCTAACAATGAGAATTGCGAACCTTTCTCAGTTTATTATGGAGAAGATACAATAAACTTAGTAAAATTAGATTGCTTAGAGAATCAGAATCTTGGATCTGAAGGAGAGTAGTTAATAATAAAAATTATAAAAATATGGAAGAAAAAAACGAACCAAAGAAATCAAGTAATAAGATTTTCTTAATAATCGGAATCATTATCGTCCTTATTGGTGCTGTTTATGCATTTTCTCTAATGGGAAAATCTAGTGAAAAAGCTCCTATTTCTCAAAATAATCCACAGCAAGGCGCTAATAATACTAATGGAAATGTTGATGATCCAAATGGTGAAGCAGGAGAATATGTTGATCCTAGCGTTCCAGTTGTTAAGGATGGAGTTATTTATAGTCCAGAAGGTGAGCCTGCAAGAAATGATGTAGAGCCAGGTTCTTCAGGTGCTCCACAACAATCAGCACCAATTAGTCAAAACGAAGCACCAGCAAACTCTATTAAAATAAAGATGACTGCTGAAGGTATAACTCCAGGAGAATTCACAGTGAAAGCTGGATCATTGGTTACTCTTACAGTAACTTCTGGAGATGAATGGACTCATGTATTTGCATTTAAGGATCCATCATTGTCAGCTGTAGCTGTTGGTTTGGCTGGTGGAGAAACAAGAAGTATAACATTTAATGCTCCAAGTAAGAAAGGTGAATATGAAATTTACTGCAATGTTCCTGGGCATGAATCAAGGGGAGAAGTTTCAAAGATGATTGTTAATTAATTATTTAATGATCTCAAGAAAAAGAGGCTATCAGCTTCTTTTTTTTGTTTTGTAATAATTTATATATAAATACAAGAAGATATAATTTACAATAGTTTTTTATGATAACAAGATTTGATTTTTAAAATCTTAATTGTTATAATAATAATAATATTATTTATATTCTTTTAAAGAAGGAAATCATTAATATTCTAATTGAAAAGTAATTTTTTATAAACCTATTTATTAAATTATATTTTTATTTAAAAGTAAAAGATTTTTTAATTGACAATAGTGGTCTTATAGAATTATAATGATAGAAACAATTACGCTAAAAATAATGCCAAAGAAATCTCATTACAAAAAAAGAAATATTTTAAATATAAAAAATAAAAAACTATTTCTTTTCTTAACTTCTGTTTTTTTGTTTTTTAGTGTTTCCTTTTTATCTGCATGGACCGGTCCCCCTGGAGCGCCTCCAAATTGTCCAGCAGGAAGTGTTGGTTGTGCACAATTATTAGATGCCGGAACGGATCAATCAATAGGAGGAATTAAAACATTTACTGGTACTGTAATATTCAATAACCCAATAACTGTAGGTACTCCTACAGCAACAACTCATGCAGTAAGAGCAGATAGATCTATCTCAACAGGATTAGGTCTAACAGGAGGAGGCAATCTTACAGCAGACAGAACCCTAACCGTTGACTCTACTGTAGTAAGAACAACAGGGGATCAATCAATAGGAGGAACTAAGACATTCACAGGA
>JAQUXE010000009.1 GCA_028692555.1 Minisyncoccota bacterium | reverse complement strand
CCGACCCTTATGCATTAATATGCATGAATGATGATGAAGAAAAAGAGTACTTTGAAGACCTCAACGAGAGGAGGGAAATAGCACACAAAAGATCACTTGAATAAACCCAAGTGATTTTATTTTTATACCCATTGACAAATTATTATCTTTGTTTTATACTTTAATAAACCACGCGAGAGGTTTATTATGTCAAGAACACGAAAGATATTAACTCTCTCCGCTGAGGAGATAGGAGAAATCGAGAGGGCATACAAAATCAATGACCCCTCAGAGATAGCGGTAGAATATCTCCAGGCAAAGGTCTTCCAACTCGAAGACCTTCTGGAAGAGTATAAGGGGCTAAAAAATGCTCCCGAAGAGGTGAAAGTTCTCGGTCGCAAGCGCATCATGCTTGTAGCTAGAGAAATACAAAGGGCATTAATTGCGCCCAAAAAACCATTGTCGGCAATTATAAATGCCGACGAAAGAACTACATCGATAATCGATGCAGAAAAAGAAAATATCGCAAGTATCATAGAGTGCTACTAAAGTCACGAGCAGACTATAAAAGCTCTTTTTTTATTTGACAAGAAACAATGGGGAAATTATAATAATAGTAATAATTATAATAAATAAAAAATATGCCTAAAAAAGCTACGCCTAAAAAAAGTTCTCTCGGGGCAGCAGTAGGAATAGGAGTTGGAATCGCAGCAGCAACAGCTGCAGCATACCTTCTATTTGGTCCTGATGGTAAGAAGAATCGCAAGGCCATATCAAGTTGGTCTGTTAAGATGAAAGGGGAGATAATAGAAAAGTTTGAGAAAGCAAAAGAAATAACAGAACCAATATATCATGAAATTGTTGATGAGGTTTCTGAAAAATACAGTAAGCTAAAGAATATTGATAAAAGTGAACTTGAGGCAGTTGTAGAAGATTTAAAAAATAACTGGAAGAAAATAGTAAAAGACGCTAAGCCCAAAAAGAAAAAGTAGAGCCAATGGCTCTCTTTTTTTTGTAAATAAAAAAAGGAGTTATGATTACCTTAGGTAAATATCATCATAATCCTTTTGGGAGAAATTCTTTTTGACATTTCCATTATTGGAATGTCTTTTTTCCTGAGGAACCAATACTTTCTTGAAGAGATTCTTCATCTCTCCCTTACCCGGATGACGTTTTGTTAACGGCATAGATTATATTTAGTAAATTATTTCTCACTTGTCAACTTTTTTTCTAAGTGATAGAATAAGTTATATGAACAAAACAACAAAAACAGTAAGAACTTTCTATTTATATGTCGTAGCATTATTAAGCTTAATATTTTTAGCAGTGGGAATAGGGAACCTAGCTAATACAACATTAAAAGCAACTATATTTAAAGAAGCAGAAAAAAGAGATTATAGCGTATGCTATAGTTATCCTTATTATGTCTCTTCAGTTGACTTAAAAACGCTAGAAGGAGCAACTGAAAATCAAACTGAAAAAATAGAAGCTATGATAAGAGATTATGATTCATGGCAAGAAAGAAACACCGGAGAAGCATGTTACAGATCAGAGAGGGAAAAAAGAATGGTTGATTCTTTAACAATGATAATTATTGCTCTTCCTCTATATATCTTCCACTGGATGATTATTAGAAGAGAAAAAAGAGAAAATGAATAATATTGCAATTATCCTCGCCTCTAAAGATTTTAGAGACGAGGAATACTTTGTAACTAGAGAATTTCTAGAAAGACAGGGAAATAAAGTTAAAGCCATCTCTAATGACAAAAAGGCCATTGGTAAATTTGGTGGTGAAGTTGTAGCTGATATTTTAATAGAAGAAATAGACATAGATAATTTTGACGCCGTTGTATTTGTTGGCGGATCAGGGGCGATGGAAACACTAGATAATGATATTTCATATAATATTTGCAAAGAATGCATAAAGAAAGATAAAATCCTAGCAGCAATATGTATTTCTCCTGTTATTCTTGCTAAATCAGGCGTTCTAAGGGGCAAAAAGGCCTCTGTCTGGTCTTCTAATATGGATAAATCAGCAATCTCTATGCTTGAAGAGAACGGGGCTATTTATAGCTCTGGGCCGGTAGCTGTTGATGAGAATATCGTTACAGCAAATGGCCCAGATGCTTCAGAAGAGTTTGCATTAAGCATTGACAAAATCTTAAAAACAAGTAGTATTTAATTATAAGTTAATATTCCACAGAAAGCGGGCACAAAAGTAAGACCTGCCGAGGAAAACGCAAGTTTTTTAGGTCGTCTGTGGAATCACAGATTTTTTTAATTAATAATTATGGCTTTAACAAAAGAACAAAAACAAGATATTGTTTCTAATTTAGAACAAAGTATAGAAAAACAAAAATCAATCGTCTTTGTTGGTTTTGACGGAGTTGATGTTAAAGAAATCACTCAATTTAGAGAACTATTAAAGGATGGAGGCAGCGAAATGAAAGTTGCTAAAAAAAGTTTAATGAAGATTGCTCTAAAAAACAAAGACATTGAATTTGAGCCACAAGAATTAGAAGGAGAAGTAGCAATGGTATTTGGCTACGAAGATGAGATCGCTCCAAGCAAACTTTCTTATGATTTTTCTAAGAAGAATGAAAAAATTAAAATCTTAGGAGGATTTTTAGAAAACAAGTTTTACGAGATTAACGATGTTATCAAGTTAGCACAATTACCAAATAAGGAACAATTACTTGGCATGCTTGTTGGAACACTTAATGCACCAACAACAAATCTAGTAGGAGTTCTTTCGGGAAATACAAGAAAATTAGTTTACGCACTTTCCCAAATTAGAGATAAAAAAGCATAACACTACATTAAGATATAGTTAGCTAATAAAACAAGGTTTCATTAGTTAGTATAGTTAATGTGAACAAAAACATGTCAGAAGAAAAAGAAATTGTAGAGGTTCCTGAAAAGTTTAAAAAACTTGTTGAGGAAATCGAAAAAATGTCAGTACTAGACCTATCAGAATTAGTTAAGGTTCTAGAAGATAAGTTTGGCGTATCAGCAGCACCTCAAATGGTTGCAGGAGTAGCTCCAGCAGCAGGTGGTGACGCAGCTCCAGCTGGTGAAGAAAAGTCATCATTTGATGTTGTATTAACTAGCGCAGGAGATAAGAAGATTGAAGTTATTAAAGTTGTTAGAGATTTAACTCAAAAAGGACTAAAGGAAGCTAAAGATTTAGTTGATGAAGTTGCAACAGGACCTCAAACAATTAAAGAAGGCGTTGAAAAGAAAGAAGCAGAAGAAATCAAACAGAAATTCGTTGACGCTGGCGCAACAGTAGAATTAAAATAATATTTTATTGTACTAAAAAACTCCGCTACACATAGCGGAGTTTTTGTTTGTTTTATTATTATCCACCACAGACAGAAGATGGAATTCCTCCTGTAGCCCTACAAATAACTTTTGTAAGAGCTTCTTTTTCTCCTTCTTCTCCTAATGATTGACCTGCTCCACTTCTATAATACTTGCATCCAGCAATGATTGCAGGAACGGCTCCATTTCCGTACTTTAATAACACATCAACATCTTCCGCTCCATCATATCTAACACGATAATCAATCTCGTCTCCAAATTGTGCAACCACATCAGTAATTAATGGTTTTTCCCATTCACAATATGGACAGGTCTCAGAACCAAAGAAGTAAACTATTGGCTTGTCATTTTCCATACATACATCTAGCTCTGTAATTTCTTTAAATCCTCCTTCAACTTCTGTTGATTCCTTTTCTAACATTTCAGGAAGTGGGTCTTGTTCAATTTTTTCATGCATATCAATTGGCCCATCAACAAAAAGATATCTACCATCGCCAGAAACAAATGAATTGTATATTTGCCCTTGAACGCTAAGTTTAATATCATACATTCCCTTAATGGTTTTTGATTTTTCGGCTCCCTCCAGGGTAGCAACCGTTCCACCACCTAACAAGTTTTGATTAATGTAACTTATTGTATCTTCTCCAATTTTCTGAGGAGATCCAAAAGATGGTTTAATTAAAACTATTGATAAAACTACCAGTAAAGCTATTGATAGAACAATTGTAGCAATTTTCCATTTATCAAGAGAAAGTTTCTTTTTCTTCATTTTTTTTATCTTATTATAATTATACAAATAATATATCAATTAATTTCAAAAAGAGCAAACAAAAGCCCCGGTTTCCCGGGGCACTTAAGAATGTCAAGAATTACTCTTCGTCTTCTTCTTCGTCTTCTTCTTCCTCTTCTTCTTCCTCATCAATTTCTTCTTCTTCATCATCATCTAGCTCACTTGTCATTTCTTCGTCATCTAGTGATAATTCACAAGCATCTTCACCTTCTTCGTCGTCCATTGATAATGAAGTTTCTTCTTCATCATCCATTAATAATGAAGTTTCTTCTTCAGTAGTAGTTTCTTCTTCTGGTGTGTTTTCTTCTTCAAAAATCATAATTTTGTTTTTTAATTAATATTAACTTAATAGCCGACCTTTTTCTAAGATGTTATCATTATATTAATAGAATCATTATTGTCAAGTCCAAATTGTGGACATTTTTTAAAAATAGAATATAATTAGTTTATGAACATTATTTTGAGCTATTTTTATTGGCAACTAATAGAGACGCCTAAAAAGCTAATTCTAATAATTAAGGACTTTATTGTTTTTGGTTTTAATCTTTTTTCAGTAAAAGAAACGATTGGGAACCTATTTTCTCCATGGAAAAGATATACTTGGGACTATGGAAGAGGTTTTGATATTAAGAGATATTTTGATGCCTTCATCTCCAACCTGATTGCGAGAATAATGGGATTTATTATGAGAATATTTCTATTATTCTTTTTTATTATATACGAAGTATTGGTTTTAATAATTGGTCCAATAGTGTTTTTATTCTTCCTGTCATATCCATTTATAGCTTTGTGGATTCTAATTAGTATTATATGAACAATATCAAACAAACAGACATATATAGGGCGGTAAGATTGGAAAAGTTTTTCTTATTACTAAAGTTTTTAAGAAATGTTTCCGTTATAGCTATTTTGGGCTTTATCTTCCTTTTCTTCAAAGATGGTATCGGATTATATATTGATATAGCAATAATACTTTTTGCTTTTATCTTAATAGCAAACAATTTAAAATCATTTTTTGAAAATTATCTTAAAAAGGTAAAAAACAAAAAACCATTAGAAATTGCCCTAGAAGATGGAGATGATTTATTGCATTATCTTAACTTTAATTCAGTTAAATACATTACTTCTTCTAAAGCGCTTGATCAAACATCAATACTTAAAGCATTCCTTAAACCTAAAAATCAAAAAATTAGATTTATAATGATAAGATTGCTAATTGATTTAGAGGCATTTAAAAAAGAATTGGAGAGTATAGAATACAAAGTGAGAGATGATTCTATTGATATTATTAAAGAAGCAGGGAAAATAGCAGTGAAAAGAAATAGTCAAGTTATTAAAGAAGGTGACATTATAGCATCACTAGCAAAAACTGAACCACACCTAAAAGAAATTATTACTCATTCTGACATTGAAGAATCTGATTTTGAAAAGGTAAATGAATGGCAAGAAAGAATATCTAACAAATTAAAAAAGATGAAAGAATGGTGGAGCTACGAGAATCTTTTGAGAATTGAATCGCTGGGTAGCGACTGGACAGCAGGATACACTCCAACACTAGATAATTACTCCATTGACTGGACCTCTATTGTTAAAAGAAGGGGATTTGAAGATGTTGTAGGACACGAAGATAAAGTTTCTCAATTAGAAAGAATAATTTCTAAGAAGAATGCTGGCAATGCTTTAATTATTGGAGACGCTGGAGTTGGTAAAAAAAACATAATTCATGGACTAATTAGAAAAAGTATAATTAATCGCTCAGCAAAAGAAATAAATGGTAACCGTTTTGTAGAACTAGACATTGTCTCATTGTCTGCAAGTGTTACTTCTTTTGAGCAAATGGAAAAAATATTAGACCAATGCTTTAAAGAGGTAGTTCATGCTAGAAATGTTATTTTAATTATTAATGATTTCCATGACTTTTTAGGCGGAAAAACAAAAGCTGGGATAGTTGATGTTTCTGGCCTAATAGGCAATTACCTTCACTCTCCTTATTTCAAAACAATCTGTCTAACTTCATATAGTGGACTACATAAATATATAGAAAAGAAGCCATCAATATTGGCAGAATTCCAAAAGATAGAAGTAGAAGAAATGAGCAAGGACGATACAATTAAAGTTCTTGAAAAAAAGGTTTTCGGCGTTGAAGCAGACAATAAAAAGTTTATTCCTTTTAATTCTTTAAAAGAAATTGTTGAAATTTGTGAAAAATATATATTTGATTTTCCTTTTCCTCAAAAGGCAATAAATATATTAGAAGAAACAGCATTACTCAAAGATAGTAAAGTTGTTATGCCCGAAGATGTCCACTCTCTTGTTTCAGAAAAAACACAGGTGCCGATTGGAAAAATTAAAAGCCAAGAAAAAGAAGTTCTTTTAGATTTAGAATCAATTCTACACAAAAGAGTTGTCGGCCAAGAAGAAGCAATCAGAGAAATATCATCAGCTCTAAGGAGGGCAAGAACAGGGGTACAAACAAGGAAGGGGCCCATGGGAAGCTTCCTATTCCTAGGGCCTACTGGAGTCGGAAAAACTGAAACAGCAAAAGCATTAGCAGAAACATACTTTAAGTCAGAAGAAAAAATTGTTCGTCTTGATATGTCGGAATTTCAAAGAATTGAAGATATTGAAAGAATATTAGGATCTGAAAAGCAAGAGGGCATTCTTACAACTCAAGTAAAAGAAAATCCTTTCTCTTTGGTCTTGTTAGATGAAATAGAAAAATCACACCCTAATATATTAAATCTTTTCTTGCAGGTGTTAGATGAGGGATATTTAAATGATTACACTGGAAGAAAGATAAGCTTTAACAATTCTATTATTATTGCTACATCAAACGCAGGATACAAAACAATATTAAAGGCGCTAGACGAAGACAAAGAAATGCCAGAAATCAAAAAAGAATTATTGGCAGATATTTTTGAGAAAGGACTGTTTAGGCCAGAATTTATTAATAGGTTTGATGGTGTGGTTGTTTTCAAATCATTAAATAAAGAAAATTTACATCAAATTGCAGGACTTCAATTAGATAAATTAAACAAAAACCTATACTCAAAAAGAATAAAACTAATCATTACAGAAGAACTAAAATCTAAAATTGTTGAATTGAGCTATAATCCTACCTTTGGTGCTAGGGAAATGAAAAGAATAGTCCAAGACAAAGTAGAAAATGCTTTAGCTAGAGAATTATTAAAAGATTCAATACCTAATGGAAGTTCGATAACAATAGACCCTAAAACCTTCAAAGTGCTTATTAATTAAATACATCAACTGTGGAAAACTCTTAAAGCCCTTGTCTACAAGGGTTTTTTAAGTGGTTGACAAGTAATTATGGGTGGTGTAGAATGGTCGTACAGTGTTAATAAGTGGGGAAAAGTGTGGATAACTAAGATAAATTGTGGATAACTAAAAATGATAATAGGCCAATACAATTACAATTTAGACCCCAAGAAGAGGCTAACCATTCCTACTAAATTTAGAAGTGTTTTATCAAAAGGCGCCATCCTCACCAGAGGAATTGATGGGTGTCTTTTTTTATATCCACAAAAACAATGGAACGAATTAGCAGACAAATTAAGTAAGCTTCCTTTGTCACAAGCAAATGCTAGAAGTTTTGCTAGGGTAATGATTGCTGGAGCGATGGATGTTAAAGTAGATAGCTTGGGCAGAATTCTAATACCCGACTATTTAAAGGATTACGCAAAGCTAGATAAGAAAGTTGTAATTGCTGGATTGTACGACAGAATTGAAATCTGGGATGAAGAGAACTGGCAGAAATATGGAGAAACAACAGGAACACAAGTTGAAAACATTGCAGAAGGATTAAAAGAATTAGGTATATAAGATGCACATACCAGTTTTATTAAACGAAATAATAGATTTAATTGAGCCCAATAAAAACTATATTGACTGCACGCTAAGCTTCGGGGGGCACACAAAAGAGATATTGGAGAAAAATAAACCAAATGGGAAGGTGCTAGGAATAGAGATAGATAAAGAGATATTTGAAAAAGCAATAAGTGATGATCGCTTGATAGCTGTAAATGATTCATACATAAACCTTGAAGAAATAGTTAAGGAAAATAACTTCAAGGAAGTGTCAGGAATATTGTTGGATGCTGGAATGTCATCATATCATGTTGATTTAAGCGAAAGAGGATTTAGTTTTAATAAAGACGAACCATTACTAATGAATTATAGCGATGGAATATCAGCAGAAGAAATAATTAACGATTACAACGAAGAGGAAATTGAAAGAATATTAAGAGAATACGGAGAAGAAAAGTTTAGTAGAAAAATAGCAAGAAAAATAGTTGAGGAAAGGAAAAAGAGAAGAATAAAAAGCACATTACAATTAGTTGAAATAATTAAAAGAATAGTCCCTAGGTCAAAAATTAATCCTGCGACAAGAACATTCCAGGCATTAAGGATAGAAGCAAATCAAGAGTTAGAAAACTTAAAAAAGGTTCTTCCGCAAGCATTAAAGTTGTTAGATAGTGGTGGAAAGCTAATAATAATATCATTTCATTCACTTGAAGATAGAATAGTTAAAAATTTTATAAAAGATAATCAGCTAGAATTAAATAAACCCATAATTCCTAGCGAAAAAGAAATAAGCTTAAATCCAAGAAGTAGATCAGCAAAATTAAGAATAATAGTTAAAAAATAAATATGACAAAAAGAAATAAAAGAAAAAAGAACTTAGTATTAGCGTCAGTATTATTTAGCTTCTCACTATTGACCTTTTTTTACTTTTTTCAGGTAATCAAAATGTCTGAAACTGCTTATCAAATTGGAAAAAATAATACAACAATTGATTATCTTAAAAAAGAAAATGCTAACTTGAAATTATCTATTTCTCAGCAGAAAAATCTAAAAAATGCAGAAGAGAAGATTATTGGAGAAGGGTTTTTGAAAGTGAGCGCAAGTACAAGAAATTATATTGTTATTCCAGAAATATCTTTAGCTAAAAAATAGTTAAATGGAAATTAAGGATTTAAGATTAAATCTTGTTGTCATTTTTGTTTTTATCATTGGTGGCCTATTTTTATGCCGTCTTTTTGTTCTTCAAATAGACCAAGGTAATTTTTATAAAGCAATTGCTCAAGGGCAACAAGTTCAGTTGTCTGAAATAGAAGGTAAAAGGGGATATGTTTATTTTAGTAATGGCGAAATACTAGCAATGAACAAGGAAGAACCATATCTTTTCATTTCTCCAGCAGAGATTGAGAACAATGAAGAAGCTGTAGAAGAGATATTAAAAATAATAGATGTAGAAAAGTCATTTCTTCTTTCTTTATTAGAAGATGAAAATAGTTTTTATAAAATCGTTAAAAAAGAAATTGGGAAAGAAAAGGCAGACAAAATTAAATCATTAAAATTAAAGGGGCTATACATCGGCAACGATACAAAAAGATATTATCCTGCTGAAAAAACTAGCTCCCAAATTATTGGTTTTGTTAATCAAGACAAGATAGGTCAATACGGAATAGAGGGTTGTTACAACGAAACAATAAAGGGATTGTCATCGCTAGAAAAAAGTGAGAGAAACCCCTTCAGTTTCTCATTCAAAGGAACGAATAATGATTCCCTTGATGGAGACAACCTAACGCTAACTATTGATTATAATATTCAATTTATTGCTGAAGAATTACTCGAAGAGGGAATGGAAGAATACGATGCCGAAGGGGGAAATATAATTGTTATGAATCCTAATACAGGTGCCATCATTGCAATGGCTCAGAAGCCAAATTTTGACCCTAATAATTATGGAAATAGCAATGGTGCATATTTTAAAAATACTTCCATTCAAGAAATATTTGAACCGGGATCAATTTTTAAACCAATCACAATGGCAATGGCAATTAATGATGGTGCTGTTACGGCAGAAACAAAATATACTGATAATCTAGGTTATGTTCAATATCCAACTAATAGGGTTTCAAATTATTCAAACAAGGCGTGGGGAGAAGTAAACATGACCCAAGTTTTAGAAAATTCAATCAACACTGGTGTTATCTTTGCGGAGAAAGAATTAGGCCATGAATCTTTTTATAACTATTTAGAAAAGTTCGGTATTTTTGAAAAAACTGGGATTGATCTATCAGGAGAAGTTGTTTCAGCAAACAATGAAATCAAGAATGCTTTAAAGAGCAATGTTGACATTAGTTTTGGAACAGCATCTTTTGGACAAGGCATAGCAATGACACCTCTTCAAATGATTAATTCTTTCTCTGCTATTATTAACGGTGGCACATTATATAAACCATATGTTGTTAAAAAAATTAATAATCAAATGGTTGAACCAAAAGCAATAAGAGAAAATATTATCTCTAAGGAAACAAGCACAGAACTTAAAAAAATGTTAATCAGCGTAGTTGAGAATGGTTTTGGACACTTAGCAAAAGTTGAAGGTTATTGGATAGGAGGCAAAACAGGAACATCTCAAATACCATATTCATCTCTTGGCATAAATAAAGCGGGTTATTCTGATAGCACATGGCAAACATTTATGGGTTTTGCTCCTGCACTAGATCCTCAATTCATTGTCCTTGTTAAATTAAATAATTCTAAGAAAATAAAAACATCAGAATATTCAGCTGTACCAATATTCAATAAGTTAGCAAATTATATATTTGATTATTGGCAAATACCTCCTGATTATTTAGACAAAAAATAATTAATATGCTATTTTTATTACTGTTGCAGGTCCCATCGTCTAGAGGCCTAGGACACTAGATTCTCAATCTAGTAACACCGGTTCGACTCCGGTTGGGATCACATGGAATTAATTAATTATATTTTAATTTTCTTATTATCCTGCGTTGCTTTTTACTTTTCAGGAGAAATAATCGTTAAGAGCTTTAGCCGAGTTGCTAAGTTTTTAGGATGGAAAGAATTTGTCGTTTCTTTTCTTTTAATGGCCTTTATTGGTTCATTGCCTAATCTTTTCGTAGGAATATCTTCGGCCTTACACAATATTCCAGAATTGTCTTTTGGTGAAGTAATTGGGGGAAGCGTTATTAATGTAACTCTTGCAATTGCCCTTGCAGCACTATTTTCTAAAAATGGCATCCCTGCAAAAAGTAGAACAATTAATACTTCTTTAATTTTCACATCAATCGCTGCTGTTTTACCTGTTCTTCTAATTTGGGACGGAATTCTTTCAAGAATAGATGGAATCATCCTTATCTCTTTTTTCTTCTTCTATATCTTTTGGCTCTTCTCTAAAAAAGATAGATTTACTAAGGTTTGTGAAGATGAACAACCAATACAAAAAAGCTTTCAGGGATCGCTAAAAAGCATAATAAAAATTGTATTTTGTTTAGCTATTTTCGCCGTCGCATCTGATATAATTGTACGATCAGCATCATTTTTCGCAGAATCATTTGATATTCCTGTTATGATTATTGGATTATTTATTGTTGCGCTAGGAAACTGTGCGCCAGAAATATTTTTTGCTATCAGTACCGCAAGAAAAGGTCTTGAATGGATGATACTGGGAGCATTAATGGGAGCGATTGTTTCTCATTCTACGATAGTAATTGGTATAGTAGCTATGATTAATCCAATTGTCATCACAGATCTTTCTCCATTTCTGATCGCAAGGATATTCTTAGTTATAGCAATATCTTTCTTTTTCTTCTTTGTTAAAACAGATCATCATATTAGTAGGAGGGAAGCTGTGTTTCTATTATTCATCTATATATTCTTCATAATATCAGAAATGCTATTTAGTTGATAAATAATTTGACTTTTATTGTCTAAATTGATATAAGAAACAAGTATTAAATTAATAAAACTATATGTTAGCAGTAATAAAAACAGGAGGGAAACAATACAAAGTTTCTCCAAATGACAAAATCAAAATAGAAAAATTAGACCAAGAAGAGGGTAGCGAAGTTGTGTTTGAAGAAGTTCTTTTACTTGATAATGAAAAAGAATTACTAATCGGAACACCTAGGGTTGAGGGTGCAAAAGTAGTTGCTAAAATAATTAAACAAGCTAGACATCCAAAGGTAATGACTTACAAGTTTAAACCAAAGAAAAGATACAAGCTTAAGCAAGGACATAAGCAATATTACACAGAGGTTCAAATAACTGAAATTAAAAATTAAAAACCAATATCTCCTTCATTAAACTCACGGCCTGTTTCCATATTTCGGAAGCAGGCTCTTTGTTTATCAAAGACAAGCTCTACTCTTCCAATAGGGCCATTCCTATGCTTTGCAATAATAATATCAGCCATTCCTTTTCTAGGAGTTTCTTCTTGATAAACATCTTCTCTATAAATAAACAATACAACATCTGCGTCTTGCTCAATTGCTCCACTCTCACGCAAGTCAGATAATCGTGGTATTTTAGGAGTTCTTTGTTCAACTGCTCTAGATAGTTGAGACAAGGCCAATACAGGAATATTAAGCTCTCTTGCAAGGCCCTTTAATTGTCTTGATATTTCGGTAATTTGCTGGACACTACTCATTATCTTATTATTTGGTTCAATTAATTGTAAATAGTCAACAATAATTAATCCGAGTCCGTGACTTGCTTGCAATCTTCTTGCCATTGCTCTCATTTGTAGAACACTACAACTTGAAGCGTCATCAATAAAGATTGGCGCCTCTGATAAAACTCCTAAGGCGTGCTGAATACAAACAAAATCATTATCTTCACCTTCGGAAGAAAGCATACCTTGCCTAATCTTCCAAGAGTCAATGTTTGATTCAGAGCTAATTAATCTATCAATTAATTGATCTTTTGACATCTCTAAAGAGAAAATTCCAACAGGTAACTTTTCATTAAGAGCAACATTTTTCGCAATATCTAGTGCTAGGCTTGATTTACCCATAGATGGCCTAGCTGCTAAAACAACCAAGTCGGATCTTTGCAATCCCGACAAAACAGAGTCAAGTCCCTTAAAGCCAGTAGCAACTCCTCTTGTTGCACCTTTTTGCTTAGACATTCTATCAATTCTTTCAAAGGCCTCTTCAAGATATGGCTTAATTGGTAAAAATGATTGAGTTAGGTTTTTTTGAGTAATGCCAAATATCCTTTTTTCTGCTGAATCAAGTAAATCATCTGGGTCTTCATTTTCTTTATATCCCATTAATCCAATTTCTGAGCCCGCTTCAATTAAGTCCCTCAAAACTCTTTTCTTTTTTACAATTTTAGCATAGGTTAAAACATGGCTTGCTGTGGGGACAATGTTTATCAACTCAGTTAAGTAAGCAGTTCCTCCAAGATTATCAAGATGATTCCTTTCTTTTAATTTAGAAGCAACAGAAATTAAATCAACTGGCTCTCCAGAAGCAAAAAGATCTTCAATCGCTTGATAAATATATTGATGATTTCTTTTATAAAAATCCTCGGCGCGAATAGTATCCGCAACCTTAGTAATAGCTTCTCTTTCAAGCATTAAAGAACCAAGCAAACTCTTCTCTGCTTCAATGTCTTGTGGAGGCACCCTTATATTTGATATTTTATCATCCATTGTATATAATGTAGCAAATAAAGAAATCAAGGTCAATCATATATGAAAGTTGGATTTATATCATTTCACTCCTTTGCTAATCCCGGAGGAGTTAAAAATCACATTTTAGGCCTCTCTAAAGAATTTGAAAAAAGAGGTATTGAAACTAAAATCATCGTCCCTCGAAGGAAATTATGGGAAAAATATGACAAAAATGTCATACTTTTGGGCACATCAATTCCAATTAATGTTATCGGAACTCAAGGCGATCTCGTTTTTAATTTAAATCCTCTGGCAATTAAGAGGGTTTTAAAAAGAGAACAGTTTGATGTTTTACATTTTCATAATTTTATCGCACCAAGTGCTATTCAAATACTAGAGAAATCAGATAGTTTAAATATTATTACTTCTCATGCCAATATTGAAGCAGCTCCATTTATTAAAAAGATGATTGGCAACTTAAATAACTTAGTAAATAGAAAAGTTTCTGGAATTATTGGTGTGGCTCCTTTTAATCTTGATTTGTTTGATAGATTTGAAGGTTGTAAAGAAGTTATTCCTAATGGAATTGATTTACTAGATTTTAATCCCTCAATTAAGAGATTAAATAAGTTTGATAAAGAAAAAATAAACATTCTATTTCTAGGAAGAATAGAAGAAAGAAAGGGTTTAATTTATCTTCTAAAGGCATATAAAATATTAAAGAAGAAACATAATAATATTAGATTAATTATTGTTGGCGAGGGACCATTGAAAAACGAGTGTCAGGAATATGTTCAAGCAAACAAACTAGAAGATGTTTTCTGGGAGGGAAAACAAACAGGAAAAATAGTTGCTCAATACTATTCAACCTGTGATATCTATTGCAGTCCTGCAATATTTGGAGAAAGCTTCGGAATTGTTTTATTAGAAGCAATGGCCTCTAAAAAACCAGTGGTTGCTTTTGCAAATGCAGGATACAAAGAATTATTAAAAGAAACAAAGGGTGAAGAATTTTTGGCAACACCAAGAGATGAAGTTGAGCTTTCTTCAAAATTAGAAAAATTAATTGTTGATGAAAAATTAAGAAAAGAAATGGGAGAGTGGGGACTAAAAGAAGCCGAAAAGTACTCTTGGGATAAGGTGGCTGATCGTGTCCTTAATTTTTATAAGAAGTGTTCTTGATAATCGTCTTTTTTCCAGAATCTTCTACTTGCCAACCAATGCTTTCAAGTTTATCTCTAATCTCGTCTGATTTCTTCCAATCTTTATTCTTTCTATAATCTTCTCTCTGGCTAACTAAGTTTTTAACTTCCTCGCTAAGAGAATCAATATTGCTTGTCCAAAAAGGAACATCATCTTTAAATGTTTTAATTATGTAGTTTGAGTTTGATATGTTTTCATCTGATTTAATTGATGATATTTTTAACCCAAATATTTTATCAAATTCAATTAATAATTCGTGCTTTTCATAATCAGACAAGTCCTTATCTTTAAGCATATCCCAAGTCATAGCTAACGCAGAAGGAATATTTAAGTCATCACTAACATATTCCTTAAATTGATTCTTATATCCTCCATATTTATCTGATAGTTCTGTTTTTTCACTATCAAACAACTCAAAGGCCTTTTCGTATAGTTTATTTAAGCTTGTTTCAGCAAATTCAATACTTTCATCACTAAAAGATAATTTTGATCTGTAATGAGTGTTTAGGCATAGGTATCTGTAAGATAAAGGGTTAATTCCTTTTTGTTTTAACGTTTGAAGAGTGATAATTGTTCCAGATGACTTGCTCATTTTAGAATCCTTTAAATTAAGAAATTCTCCATGTAGCCAGTAATTAGCTAATGGTTTACCATATACAGCCTCTGCTTGAGCAATTTCATTGGTGTGATGAATAAAAACATGGTCTATTCCTCCGCAGTGAATATCAAAAGGGATGCCTAATTCGCCGATACTCATCACCACACATTCAGTATGCCAACCAGGAAAACCAACTCCCCATGGTGAATCCCATTCCATTTGTCTTTTCTCATTTTTAGGACTAAACTTCCACAGAGCAAAGTCAGTTTGATTTCTTTTCTCTTTAACTTCTTCAATTCTTCCTTTCATTTCACTCCTTTCACTTTCCCCCCAAAGTCGCCCATACTTCTCTAGTTTAGATGTGTCAAAATATACTCCATCGGATATAGTATATGTAAATCCTTTCTCTTCTAAGACCTTGATTAAATCTATCTGTGCTTCAATTGTATCAGTTGCTTTAATCCACTTAGTTGGCTCAATTATATTTAATAACTTTAAGTCCTCCTTGAAAAAATCAGTATAGAATTGTGCAATATCCCAAACACTCTTTCTTTCTTTTTTGGCACCTTTTTCCAGCTTGTCTTCTCCTGAATCAGAATCAGAAGTTAAATGACCGACATCTGTAATATTCATTATATGATTAACGTTGTATCCATTATATTCCAAAACTCTTTTAAGCAGGTCTTCAAAAATATATGTTCTCAAGTTGCCAATATGAGCAAACCAATAAACTGTTGGCCCACAACCATATATACCAACACTATCTTTGTTGATTGGCTTAAATTCTTCTTTGGTTTTTGTTAAACTATTGTATAATTTCATATTTTTATATATATCTTTCTCCTCTGTCAGGAAAAATAGTTATTATATTAACTCCTTCATTATTCTTGCATATTTCTCTACAAATATACATAGCTGCTCCCGAGCTAGGTCCAACCAATATTCCTTTTTTTGCCAAATCATCTTTAGTTTCAAGAGCTTTTCTTTCTTCTAGATCGTAAATTTCATCAATCAGATCAACATCCATAATGGGAGGAACAAAACCATCCTTAATTGATCTTAAGCCCTCTATTGTTTGATTTTGAGCTGGCTGAACTCCGATAATTTTAATTGCAGGGAACTTCTCTTTTAGTTTGCTACCTATGCCCGTAATTGTTCCACCTGTACCCATTCCAGCAATAAAATAATCTAATTGCTTGCCTTCTAACTGACTAATAATTTCCTCAGCAGTATTTTCATAATGAGTATATGGATTATTCATATTTTCATATT
>JAQUXE010000008.1 GCA_028692555.1 Minisyncoccota bacterium | reverse complement strand
ATTTAATGCTCCAAAAGAAAAAATAATAAAAAATTATCTTGAAACAATAGAAGCTTTAATTAAAAAATGGCCAGAAAACCCATTAATAGAAGAACTAAATTTTATTTCTAAAAGACTCTATAGGATAGATACACTATAATAACGTTATACAAAGTGTATTATGCGACCATAAATATATGGATTCATTAAACAAAGAAAATTTAGAAAATGTAAAATCTTATTTATCTAGATTTTCTGACAAGGATTTTAGTATTTTTATAACGAAAAAAATATTAGAATTATCTGATTCTGAAATCGCTACTACGCAGTTTGCATTTTGGATATGTTACGAAATAGAACAAACTCTTGATAATTTTTTATTATTTTTTCTTTCTTTATTGCTTTTGGCGCTCAAAGAATTGGCAATATTTTCAAAAAAACACAAAGAATTGAATTAATTATGAGATACCTCATAGCAATAGTATTTTTAATAACAGGACTATATTATTTAAGATATTTATTTAATTAATTTAGGAAATCATTTTATTTCATCTATATTACTACTTGTGAATATTTAATAAATAATTTAATATGGGGCCTAGTCACCTCAAATTGACTATAATCTTATAATAAATTCTTTATATCGGAAAAATATGCAATCTAATTTTTGGAAAAAACTAAAAAAGCCTATCATTGTTGCGGCTCCAATGTCAGGAGTTACTGACGATGCATTTAGACTTATGCTTTTAAAGTACGGCCGACCCGATGTTTTTTGGACAGAGTTTGTTTCTGTTGAGGGGCTGTTTTCCAAGGGCCGAGAGAGCTGTCTTGAAGTTCTAAAGTTTTCTCCAAAAGAGCACCCAATAGTTGCTCAAGTTTTTGGTTCAGACCCATCATATTTCAAAAAGGCAGCAAGTGAAATTGAAGAGCTTGGTTTTGATGGTATTGATATTAATATGGGTTGCCCTGACAGAGCTATAGAAAAGAAAGGATCTGGCGCAGCTTTGATAAAAGATGTTGAATTAGCAAAAGAAATCATTAGAGCAACTAAAAAGGGAACAAAAATACCTGTTTCAGTAAAAACTCGTCTTGGATATAATGAGAATCAAATTAATGAATGGATTGTGCCTCTTTTAAAAGAAAAAGTCGCTGTGTTAACAATACATTTCCGCACCAGAAAAGAATTGTATCGCTATCCTGCACAATGGGAATTAGCAAAGGAAATTGTAAAATTAAGAGACCTGCACGCCCCAGAGACGTTAATTATTGGAAATGGAGATGTTAAATCTCTTAAGGAAGCTCAAAAATTAGCTAAAGAGAATAATCTTGATGGAATTATGATAGGGAGAGCTACGATGGGCAACCCTTGGTTCTTTTCTAATAAATCACCAGATACAAAAGAAAGGTTAAATGCTATTATTGAGCATATAGAAATAGTTAATGATCCCAAAAGATTTAGTCAAATGAAAAAACATTTTCACGCATACACAAAAGGGTTTAATGGTGCAAAAGAACTTAGAGATAGTATAATGGAAGCTAAGAATTATTCTGAGGTTAAAAAATTGATAGAAAAATTCCTTTTATAATTATTATTTCATTAATTACACTTTCTATTTTCCTCAAAGTATAGTATCCTCTAAAACATGACTTCTAATGAATCAATTATTAGCTTTAAGAAAGTATCTTTTGGGTATGTAGAAAGTAGGCCCCTATTAGACGAGGTTGATTTCTCTGTGCACCGAGGCACAAAAACAACCATTATGGGACAAAATGGTGCAGGCAAAAGCACCATATTTAAATTAATTACTAAAGAAATTAGACCAGAAGATGGAGTAGTAAACATTGTAAACAATCTTTCAATTGCTATTTCTCGTCAAGTAATTCCACAAGAAGAATTAGATCTTACTGTCAGAGAGTTTTTTGAAAAAGCAATGTCAAGACAAGCCAAAGAAAAGATATACAATATTGATCCTAAAATAGATGAAATTTTAGAAGCAGTTAATTTTAAAGCTCCGCATGATAAAATTATGAGATCTTTTTCTGGAGGACAACAAGCAAGACTACTTCTTGCTTCTGCCCTTATTCAAGCCCCGGATTTACTCTTATTAGACGAACCAACTAATAACTTAGACAAAGCAGGGATAGAGCATCTTACAAAGTTTCTAATTGATTATGATAAAACCTGTATTGTTATTTCTCACGATGCTGATTTTCTAAATAGCTTTACGGATGGAGTTTTGTACCTAGATGTTTTTACTAAGAAGATAGAACAATACAGGGGGAACTATTTTGATGTAAGAGAACAAATTACTGCTCGTCAAGAAAAAGAAAACAGAAAAAATGCTCAATTAAAAAAGGAAATAATAGAAAACAAAGAAAAAGCTAATTTCTTTGCTAAAAAGGGAGGTAATCTGCGTTTTGTTGCTAAAAAAATGAGAGAAAAGGCAAAAGATGCTGAAACAAGAGTTGTTGAATTAAAAAGAGAAGATAAGTCCATTCGTCCATTTATTATTCCTTCTCAAAAAGATATTAAAGGGGAAATAGTTAAGATCTCTGGCTTCAAGGTTATAAAAAATAATAAGGTTATTCAAAAGAAGGCGAACATAGAACTTAGAAGAAATGAGCACCTTTTATTAAAGGGCCCAAATGGTATTGGAAAAAGCACTCTTTTAGAATCCATTGCAAAAAATGAAGCAACAGAAATTAAAATAACACCTAATGTAAATATTGGATATTATCGTCAAGATTTTTCAACATTAGATTTTAATGAAACAGCATATAAGTCGCTTTCAAAACTAGCTAAAAAACAATCGGAAGCTGAAATGAGAAAAATAGCAGCCAATTTCCTAATTACGGGCGACATAATTAATTCAAAAATTGGAGATCTATCAGAGGGTCAGAAAGGACTACTTTCTTTTGCAAGACTTGTCCTGCAAGAACCAGGGCTTCTCATTTTAGACGAGCCTACAAATCACATGAATTTCCGTCACATTAATGTTATCGCTGAAGCATTAAATAAATATGATGGGGCAATGATAATCGTTAGCCATGTATCAGATTTTGTAGATAAAATTCGTATTGATAAATATTTGGACTTAGAAGATTAATTAAATAAATTGTCAAATTGTGATATTATTAAATCAATGAAAGATCTTAATGAATTAGGATATAATGATTTCTTTTCGGAAGAAAAGGAGAATATGGAATCAATGGGTTATTCAATAGCCAGAGTTATTGCTGAATATAAAGAATCATACAAGGTTAGAGATATAAAAAGGAGAGTATCTAGCTAAAATAACGGGAAAACAAGCATTTAACGCTAAAAAGAGGGAAGATTATCCTGCTGTTGGCGACTGGGTTGCAATAACTAAAATAGATAAAGAAATGGCTACTATCCATATTGTTTTGCCAAGAAAAACTATGCTTACAAAAAAGCATAGTAGAAGGCAAGATAATCAAATTATTGCTACTAATATAGATGTGGCTTTCATTGTTGAGTCAATAGATAGAGATTACAACCTTAACCGCTTTGAAAGATATCTTGTTCTAATAAACGAAGGTGATATAAAACCAGCTATTATACTAAACAAGGTAGATTTAATATCAATTGAAGATTTAAATCAAAAAATTAAAGAAATAAAAGAAAGATTTAACAATATTCATGTTATTTCAACTAGCACAGTTACTGAACAAGGGATAGAAGAATTAATGAATTATATAGAAAAAAATAAGACGTACTGTTTTGTAGGATCATCCGGTGTTGGAAAATCATCCTTAATTAATAATTTATTAGGAAAAAGTAAAATTAAAACAAAAGAAATAAGTGACTCAACAGGAAGAGGAAAACACACTACAACAAATAGGGAAATGTATTTTCTCCAAAATAGAGGTATTGTAATTGATAATCCAGGAACAAGGGGAGTGGGAATAACGAATGTCAAGACAAGTGTAGAGAATATCTTTGATCAAATATCCTTGCTATCTAATGATTGTAAATATGACAACTGTACACACACGCACGAGTCTAATTGCGCAGTCTTGTCTGCTGTTAAAAGAGGGGACATAAGCAAAAGTAGATATCTTAGTTATATAAAATTAAGGAAGGAGTCAGAGCACTACGAAATGAATGATGTTCAAAAAAGAGACAAGGATCGCAAGTTTGGAAAATTCATTAAAAAATCAATGAAAGAATTAAAGAAAAATCATGAAGATAGATAAAAAAATAATAGAAAGCATAAAACAAGAAGCCAAGGAATTCTTTATTAAAGGTGATAGCTCTCACGACTGGAGCCACGTAGAAAGAGTATATAATTCGGCTATTAAAATAGCAAAAGAAGAGAATGCTAATTTAGATGTTGTTAAAATAGCGGTATATCTTCACGACATTGGAAGAAATGAAGAAATTAAAAGTAGAGGTAAAATATGTCACGCAGAAAAAGGAGCAGAAATAGCAAAAAAAATGCTATCTAAATATAACATTGATGAAAAATTAGTAGAAAATATAATTCACTGCATTTTATCTCACAGAAACAAAAACAATCACCATCCTGAAACAATTGAAGCTAAGGTATTGTTTGATGCTGATAAATTAGATTCCATTGGAGCAATAGGGATAGCAAGGGATTTTTTATTCGCTGGAATATATAATGCACCATTGTACACTGGCAGAGAGAAAGAAATATTAAAAGAAGCCGATAATTATGCATACACAAGAGATGACACGGCACTACTAGAGTATTATCATAAGCTTAGTAAGATTAAAGATAGGATAATAACCAAAACAGCTAAAAAGATTGCCCGAGATAGACATAATTATATGAAAGAATTCTTTGAAAGATTTAATAAGGAGATCAAGGGAACATTATAATATATAATTTTTATGATTTTTATTTTATGGTAATATTAAAATATGACTAAAGAAAAAAATATTATACCTAACCAATATATTAATAAAATTAATCTAGCGATAGATTATATTGAAATAAATATTAAAAATAAATTAAAATTAGAAGACATTGCAAAAGCTTCTGGATTTTCATCTTTTCACTTTCATAGAATATTTAAATCTATAATGAATGAAAACTTGAATCAATTTATTCGCAGAATTAGAATAGAGAAAGTAGCATCAATGATTTTTACTAATCCTAGTTATACTATTACCGAAATTGCCTTTAAGAATGGATTTTCTAGCTCTCAAGCTCTTTCAAAGGAATTTAAATTATTTTTTAAGGTTACTCCAACTGAATATAGGAATAGCAAGATCCACCACATAAAAAGCAATAAGGGGAAAGACTATATTTTAGACTTTCACTATAATGAAAATAATAGTCGGCCGACTATTTATTATAAATCATTAATAAATAAAAATATGAAAGTTGAAATAAAAACTTTGCCAGATATGACTTTGGCATATATTAGACATGTTGGTCCTTATAAAAATAATCCCAATTTGTTTGAGGAACTATTCTCTATGCTTTGTAACTGGGCTGGCCCAAGAAACTTAATTACAAAAGATAGTAAATTTCTTTGTATCTATCACGACGGTCCAGACATTGCTGATGAATCAAAGTTAAGACTAGATGTTTGTTTAAATATTTCAGATAATACTGAGACTAGTGGCGAAATTAATAAGCAAGAAATTAAAGGTGGAGAATATGCCATTACTAGGTTTATTATTAAAGACCCTAAAGAATATGAAGAAAATTGGAATGAACTATATCTCAACTGGTTGCCACAAAGTGGATATCAACCAGAAGATAAACCTCCCTTTGAAATATATTCTTCTGAATGCAAAAACGAAAATGGTGAAATGATTGTAGATATTTGTATTCCTGTTAAAAAGAAGTAATATAGAAAATCTGGCGCTTGCCAGATTTTTTATTGATTACAAGTATCTTGGAGTTCTTTTTTTATAATTTATATAATTTTCCTTGAATAGCTTTTCAAGATTTTTTTCTTCTTGAAGAATAACTCTATGAAAAGATAATGCTAGAAGAATTGATAATAAAAGAAATATAATTGATCCATTAAGAAGAAAAATGCTAAAGCTAAACATTATGAAAAAAACATAAACAGGATTTCTAGTTATAGAGAATATTCCAGAGGTTACCAAGCTATTAAAGTTTCTTCCAGATCCAATTTTCCAATTTAGTCCTAATTGCTGATATCCCAAGATCAGAAAAACAAAAGATATTGAACCAATTAATAATCCTATATTGTTAATATAATAATGAAAATTAAAATTATAAATATCTGGAATGACTGGGCCCCTTTCAAAATAATTACTTAGGGTAACTAAAATAATTATTGTAACCAATATTAAGGGCATAATCTCATAAAGAAATTGCTTTAAAGATCCTCTTTGACTATATATCTGAATTATTTTTATATTATTAATCTTGCTTATTATTAATTTTATAAAAAATATTGTTATAAATAAAAAAACAAAGATTGTTTGTATTGTTTCGTAATCCATTTTATATTCTTAGCTTTAATATCTTATATCTATCATTAATAAATAGAAATAACAAGAATTAAAATAAAAATGTTTAAATTCTTAATATTGTAACTTATTGTAAGGCAATGAATTATAATATATAGTAAGAGTAATAATTAAATTTATATTATGAAAAATTTAGTAATTTATGATTCATGCTTTGGAAACACTGAAAAAATAGCTGAAGCCATAGCTAAAAGTATTTCAGCAAAGGCAATTAAAATTAATGATATCAAAGATGCCAATTTAAATGAGGTTGAGTTAATCATTCTTGGTTGCCCGACTCATGGTGGCAGGCCAACAGAAGCAATACAAAAATTTATTAATGATATTACATTAAAAAATATCAAATTTGCTGTTTTTGATACTAGAATGTCAAAAGATGATATAAATATTGCTCTAAAGTTGCTAATCAAATTAATTGGTTATGCTTCGCCCAAAATGGCCAAAACGCTAAAATCTAAAGGCTACGAACTCATTACTTCACCAGAAGGTTTTCTTGTTAAGGGAAAAGAAGGACCATTGTCTGACGGTGAAATTGAGAGAGCAAAAAATTGGATTAAGATATGATAAAATAAAAAAATATGAATAAAAATATAATCATCATTACATTAATAATTATTTTCTTGTGTGGCATCTTTATCTTAACTTTCAAAGAACCGAATCAAATAAATAATGAAATTGACGAACAAGAAAATCAATACTATATTAAAGGAACAATTTACGGCATTGAGGGCAAGAGAATATTGATTGCGGAAGGGCTAACTTCTGAAAAATATACTGGCGATTTCAAAGATTTAGAAGGGAGGGCTGTTTGGTTTACTATTAATGAACAAACGGAAGTTAAGCATGAAAGCACGTCACAATCTTTTGATAGTTTAGAGATAGGAATGAACGTAAAAGTTCTTACTTCTGGACTAATGCTTGAGTCCTATCCAGAGCAGGGAAGTGCTGATATTGTTATTATAGAGAAATATCCAGAGAAAAAGTGCTATATCGGAGGATGCGGTGGAGAGATTTGCAGTGATCAATCTGATATAATTAGCACTTGTGAACTTCTTCCTGGTATGGAATGCTTAAAGAAAGGATCTTCCTGCAAATTAGTAAATAACGAGTGCGCATGGGTATTGTCAAAAAGCGCAGCTCAATGTTTTATTCAAGTAGAAAATACCTACGGAGAAGAAGTTAAAAATAGTAGGATAGGATATCTTTTTGATAAAGCAAGACAGGTAATTAAATAAAAAATGAAAAATCAAAAAATAGAAATAAGACTTCCTAAAATGTCTGATTTAAAATCTTTGCTTATAATGATTAATTCTTTAGTTGAGGAAAAAGCAATGCTTACCATCCAAGAGAAATTAACTATTGAGCAAGAAAGGGAATACCTAAAGAGGATTATAAAAGATAAAGAGTCGATACATCTGTTCTTGATTATTGATGGGGAAGTTATGGGAAGTGCAAAAGTGGATAGGCAAAAAAATATTAGAGACCATATTGGAGAATTAGGAATTTCTATTAAAAAAGAGGCGAGGGGAAAGGGACTGGGAGAAAAGTTAATGAATGAAGTAATAAATCAAGCAATTAAGAATTTCAAACTAAAAATAATTTCATTAGATGTTTACAAAAAAAATAAAATAGCTCAAGGGCTATATAATAAAATGGGGTTTAAGAAGGTTGGGACAATTAAAGGGGGTGTTCAGTATTATGGTAAATATGAAGACAGTATAATAATGGTGAAATATATTAATTAGTATGATTTATTATCTTTTAATCATAATTGGTTTTGCATCAAGGTTTATTCCAGGAATAGCAAACTTTACAGCAATCGGAGCAATTGCTCTTTTTAGTGGTTATTATTTAAAAGATAAAAGAAAGGCACTTCTTATACCCTTAACGATAATGCTTGTAACCGATTACTTTATCGGCTTTTACGACTTAGCATTATTGCTTAGTGTTTACCTGTCTTTCGGCGCTGTTGTTCTATTAGGCTCGGCTATAAAGAACAAAAAGTGGTATTTCTCTCTTCCTACTTCCATATTAGGAACAGTAATCTTCTTTATCATTACCAACTGGGCCTTTTGGCAATTTACTGGATTCTATCCTCCCACAATAGAAGGACTAGTGTCTTGCTATGTGGCTGCTATTCCTTTTCTAAAGAACTCATTTATGGGTGATTTCTTCTATACATTAATATTTTTCTCTTTAGCTGAAATGGCCGTAAGCATAAAGATTAAGTTAGTTAATCTTCGTCCTGAATAAAGTTCTTATCCTCCTTGATTGCTTTTTCAGCCCTCAAAAGTTCTCCTCCTAGATATAGTGCATGATTAACATCAGAAACAAAATGACTGATTTTATTTCTTAACTCACTTGCTTTTTCTCCTTTGAATTCTTGTAAGAATATTCCTTCTTGGTCGAAATGCTTAACTATAATTTGTTTTTTCATTACCTCAATCAAGAAGTTTCCTCTTGGATCTTTATCAAACAATATTTTGCTTTTTTCAATTACTTTCTGCGTTTCTAGAAAATCTCTTTCGTAAATATGGGCCGAAGAAGAAATAATTGCTAATTTTCCTAAACCAACATTCAATTTTTCAGCAATTTCTTTTTGGATCTTTAATAATCCAAAAGCGTTCTGAGGCCAAGCTCTAAACATATCATTTGAACGAAAGTAAGCTGTAAGATATATCTTGTTATCCTGAATTAATGCCTGAATTAAATCTAAACAAGGTGACTTAGAGCTCTTACAGTCCTTTTCTACATTCCAAGTAAATGCAACTGCTCTCCTAGAAAATGCTTCTCTTTGCAATTCCTTTATCATCAATTCTACTTGATTAATTCCTTCGTGATTTCTTAATCTGCTTCCATAGGTATATTCTACTCCAGGGAAAACAGTGTCAGTCATCATTTGAGGATAATAGTTTATTAAATCATCTTTGTTGAAATAGAAATAATCAGGGATATATGGATTATCAGGATCTTCTCCGTCAATAATAGTAATAATGTCTAATAATTCTCTTTGTTTTTCATCATAAGAACTCATCTTTTCAAAACCAAACTTATTAATCTGATTCAGAACCTTAATCCAAGCATCAGCAACTCTTTTTCCCTCAATCCTAAATCCTATTTTCTCAGAAGGGAAGGTACTGCTAATTAAATACATATGCTCTTCAAAAGACAAAATATCTTTAGTCCAATTTGCTTCTTCTACTTCTAATTTTTCTATAAAATCATTAACCTCTGAAATATCAATAAAGGCACAGTGTTTAGAAAAATAACTCCTAAATTCCTCTACTTTTTCAGCAGGTATTTCTTTATGAATAAAACCATTCTCTTGATTAAACAAAAAATCATTAAAGCTTCGAATGCTTCCCGAAGCATCTCTGCCTGTGACAATTAAAAATTTAATCTTAGGATTCAAAAAAGTATTTCTGATAATAAAGTTGATGCCTTCTTTAGAGTAAAGCTGTCCCATTACTGAAACCTTTTCTTTTGCTTCTAAAGAAAGGCCGTCCCAAACATCTTCTTTTTTTGTCCAACCACAAGTTATAGCAATCCCTTTATCAGAGTTAATAATTAGTTGGTTTTTGTAATATTTTGGCCAATTATCCATATATTTAGAATAGCATATTGGAAATTAAAATGGTATATTAATATATATGAAAAAAGAAGAGAAAAAAAGTATCGGATCTTTCGATGAATTAGATTTTAATTATTTTCCTTGCACTAAGGAGATATTCAAGAACTTTATTAATACTAAAAAAGTAATCTTGTATATAGCTTTAGTTGTTTTTTTACTTCTAATAACTTCTAATAATTACTATTTTGCTATCTTAATTTTTATATTTTCTCTTCTATACGTCTTCTTGAATCTAGAAAGAGAAAGAAGGAAGCTTTTAGGGGACTTCATAAGCAATAATAATCTTTCATACCAAGATTCAATTCCAATGAAAGAAGTTAAGGGCAATCTTTTTAAAACAAACTACTCAGCAAAGATTAAAGATGTAATTAATGGAAAATATCAAGAGCACGATGCAAGGTTTTTCTATTTCACTTACACTGTTCAACAAGGCAAGAATACAATTGTTTATGACTTCACTGTTCTTGAGGTTTTTTTTGATAAAGTAATTTTTCCATACATGCATCTTCTTTATGGAAATAGATTTGGATTTTTTTCTAATTTTCCAAAGCATGGAAAAAGAGAAGGAAACAAAAGGGAAGTGCGACTAGAAGATGAGTTTGCAAAGAACTTTAAACTTTTTGTAAAAGATGGTTATGGAATAGAAGCAATGCAATTGTTTAGTAAAGAATTCCTTAATTTCTTAATTGATGAAAAATGTGATTTTAGCATTGAACTAAATCAAGACAGGATGTATATATACAAAAGATATAGAATAGGAAAAAAAGAAGAACTAAAGGAAATGTTTGAAACAGCCAATCAGACAATTAAAAAAATAAATCCTCTTTTAGATAGGTTAGGAAATGATTTCTCTATATTAAAAGATGCTTATAGTAAAAAATATGATAAAAAATAATATACCAATAGTTAATGCTCATGCTCATGCCGCCATGTTCCCATTTAAGGGAGCAGGGGAAGATTTACCCCTTGATAAATGGCTTAATGATGTAATCTGGCCCCTAGAAGCACAAAAAGTTAATCCTGATTTTGTTTACAATCAGACAAAACTAGCAATTAAAGAAATGCAAGATAACAATATCGGCGCTTTTATGGATATGTATTTTTACCAAGACCAAGTCGCTAGAGCTTGCGAAGAATTAAAAATGCCAGTTGTTTTAGGGGAAGGACTGCTTGATATTAAAGGACAAGAATTTTTTGATAGAGATATAGAAAAAACGATTGAACTTTTTGAAAAATACAAGAATCATCCTTTTATCAAAGTTTCTGTTGCTCCTCATTCTCCATACACAGTAAACAGTCAAAACTTGAGAAAAGCTAAAGATCTGGCTAAAAAGTATAATTCTATTTATCAAATACATGCATCAGAAACAAAAAAAGAAGTTGATGATTCTATTTTGAAGAATAATCTAACTCCAATAGAATATTTAGAAAGCTTAGGCGTCTTAGATGAAAAAACAGTACTAATACATTGTGTTCATTTATCAGATAATGATATTTCAATTATCGCAAAACATAATTGTTCAGTAGTCCATTGTCCTATTAGTAATTTAAAGCTAGGGTCAGGCATCGCTCCGATAAGCAAACTACTAAAAGCAGGAGTGAATGTTGCATTGGGAACTGATGGATCAGCAAGTTGTGACAATCTAGACATTAAGGAAGCTGGGAGAATTGCTTCTTATTTACAAAAAGGAATTAATTGTGACCCAACAGAGCTAAGCAAAGAAGAAGTGTATAAAATGATGACTATTAATGGAGTTAAAGCATTAAACTTAGATTATTAATTACATCTTTTCTAACTTACAAAGAAATGATATGTTAATCATAGCTCATTGAAGGAGAGATAGAGATGAGGTGTGAAAAATTTGATGAAATAAAGGAAGCTTGTAAAGATTTATTGCTTTCTTTTATTCCGGCAGCGTCTGAGAAAATCAGTGAAGAAGATTTTATTCTAATGGTTTATTATAGGATTAAATACATTGAGCAGTTAGAACAATGCCTCGAATGTGAATCACTATGCCAATTCACCAAAGAAGGCATTTCAATGGAAGAGTTTGAAAAAATAGTATGAAATATTTCATACTATTATTTATTTAAAAATAGAGATAATTAATCTCTATTTAACTGTTCCTCCGGCTTCTGGAGTTTTTCAATTAAAAGATCGTTAGCTTCTTTCATCTTTAATGATTCGAGGTGAAAAGAAGAAATACGTATGCCTATTACTCCAAGAAGGGCAACTAGGAAACCGTCGATCAATTGAAAATAGCTTTATGTAAAGATGTTGACTAAAGTAGTAATTATTAATATTCTTAACTAATGGACCATAATGAATTTGAAAAAATAGTTATTGAAGGAATTAAAGCGATACCAGAAAAGTTTCTAGAGAAATTAGATAATGTAGATATCGTAATTGAAGATAATCCTACAAAAGAACAATTGAAAGAATTAAAAGTTAGGAATAATAATCATCTTTTAGGTCTTTATGAAGGAGTCCCCAAAACAGAAAGATGGAACTATGCTCAAGTATTGCCAGATAAGATAACTATATTTAATGTTCCAATTGAAAGGATCGCCAAATCTAGGGAAGAAATAAAAGAGATTGTAAAAGAAACCGTCTGGCACGAAATAGCTCATCATTTTGGAATGAGCGAAGAACAAGTTAAAAAATCAGAAATAAGGAAAATTAATAATAAATAAAAATATGGAATTTATAAAATCAAAAGTTAAGCAATTAGACTGGATAGATATTGGGTTAATTAAATGGAGCTGTATTGCTCTTGGAATTTTACTTGTAATGCTTTTCCCAGAAATATTAAATATTGATATTTGGTTAATTGTTGCGATTATAGTAATTTTAGCGCTGAGACCAACGTATAGAGTGTACATCAAAAAATGAAGAAAAGAATCATATTTATCATACTATTGTCTTTGATTATTTTATCATTAGTTATTTCTAATATTTTTGCTGGTGATAAAAGGGTACTACGAGTTGCTGCTTGTCCAACTTATCATGGCTCGATAAGTCAGCTAGATCCTAAGAAATATGAATTATTTTTTAGTGAATCAACAGCACAAAGCATCAATCTTCTTGAAAACGATTTAGTAGATATTATTGTCTCTGGAAGAACACTAAAGCCCAATGAAAATATTGCCTATTCCTTAGTTTTAGGTAAGGGCTATTCCTTCTTAAGTAACTCAGAGCATTTATTATTTATTAATGAACTAAAAGATTATAATGTATATACTGATTTAGAAATTCAAGAAATTAAGAATATTTTCCCGGTAATTAACATATCTCGAGTTGAAAATGTTTATGATTATATAAACGAGGGATTAATTATTACTTCATGGGAAGAAACTGATTACAATAATGCTGAGGTTGTCCACCTACTAGAAAATAATGGACAAAGAGTCAAGTTATCAAGGCAAGCAACAGCTCACTATACAGATCAATCAATTAATTTAGAAGATTTAAAAGTTTTGACATTTTAATTCATTTATGAGATAAAATAATTGGTCATTATGAATGTACAAGAAAAGATTGTCAAAGAGTGCGAAGAGTGCTATAGGCAGATGATCGAATCTTCTATTAACAAGAATACAGAAAAAGCAGAGAGCTTTATGCGATCAAAGATGGGGAGGTGCAGATTTGCCCCGTATGGATGCATTATAGCCGAGAAGATTATTGACCATACAAATTCCTTTTATAGTCAACCTCAGTCATAACCCATTTTATACAATGGGTTTTAAACTAAAATGAAAACATACTTAAAATCATTAAAATTAATTAAAGAAGAAAAAGGTCTAGCAATAGGACTTATAATTGCTTGTTTTTTGTTGTCTATTTTTACTTTAATTGAGCCCTTCTTTTTCAAAGAGGTGATAGACGGACTAATTAACTTAACAGAAATCAATGAAATACTAGGAATATTCTCTATATGGGTAGTAATTGTTCTAGTTAATATATTATTTTTAATAGGAATATCTTTTCTCGCTTCTTTTATTGCAAATAAAATATACCACAAGTTATGGATAAGAACATTTAATCATTTAATGAATCTTTCTATTGATTTTTTCCAAGAGAATAAGGCGGGATCGGTTATAAGGAATTTTGAAAGAGGATTAGATAATCTGTATATGCTTCATATGGGATTTTTTAAAAATATCTTGATTAATTTTTTGATTATAATAATTCTTTTCCCTGTAATTTTTTATCTAAATATAAAAATGGCTTTATTGTTTCTAGCCAGCGTTCCGATTTTAATTGCTTTTACGATTTATGGAACAAGAAAAACAATGGATAAACAAAAAGAAGCAGATAATGAATGGTCTGAGATTTCAGGAGTTGCCTATGACGCAATTACCAATATTTTTTTAGTAAAAAGTTTCGTTTTAAAAAACTTCTTATCAGAAAAGATAATGAAAAGAACTTCAAAGGCATATGACTCTCAAGTGGAGGCCATAAAATGGTGGGGATTCATCGCAGGATTCTCTAGAAGCATTGGACTAGTATTAAATATTTTAGTTTTCTTTGTTGGTGGAATGCTTTTCATTAACGGAGACATTACAATCGGAGGTATAATTATGTTTGTTGGCTTTAGTACAATCTTAATTAGCACATTCAATGCTATTTTCTGGAATGTTACAGAATACTTATGGCAGAGAGAGAAGATAAACTTTCTATTCAATCTTATAGAAACTAAACCTAGTATTATAAACAATAAAGATGCTTTAAAAATTGATATCTTAAAGGGAAACATTACCTTTAAAAACGTTTCTTTTACATATAAGGATGGTGAAGATGCAGTTAGAAACATATCTTTTAATATTAAAGAAGGGGAGGTGATTGCTTTTGTAGGACACACCGGATCAGGAAAATCAACTACCGCTAACTTGATTTCAAGATTCTTTGACATCTCAACAGGAAAGATATTAATTGATGGTATAGATATTAAAGATATTGATATTGATTCTCTTAGAAAGAATATAAGTATTGTTTTTCAAGAAAACACCTTCTTTAATGCTAGCTTTGAAGAGAACTTAATTGTAGGAGAAAAAAAGATTGATAAAGAAATAATTGAAGAGGCCTGCAAGAAAGCATATATTTGGGATAAAATTAAAAACAGTAAGAAGGGATTAAAGCAAATATTAGGGGACAGGGGAACTAAGCTTTCCGGAGGAGAAAAGCAAAGATTAAGTATCGCTAGAGCGATAATTAAAGATGCTCCAATCCTCATACTAGATGAAGCAACTTCTGCACTAGATGCAAAAACAGAACATGAAATACAATTAGCTCTATCAAATGCAATAAAAGGAAAAACCACTATTATTATAGCTCATAGATTATCTACTATTAAAAAAGCAGATCGTATTTTTGTTTTTAATAATGGAGAAATTGTTGAAGAAGGAAAGTTTGATGAATTAATAAATAAAAAAGGACACTTCTACGAACTGGCTAATCATCAAATTACGATATAGATATCGATTATTTAATAGATTCCATAATTTGAGGAACTAAATCTTTTTTCCTAGACATCATATCTTTAATATATATAGAATTATCTTTTATCTCTCCGTTAAAAGAGATTGATTCATAACCATCACTAAACAACAACTCTGATCCCTCGTTAATAATATCGGTAACCATTAGAATAACAAAAAGTAGATTCTCTTTTTCTTTTATCTTATTTAATTCTTCAATTAACTCGGCCTTTCTTTGCTTTGCTTCAGATAGATCAACCACTTCTACTTGTCCAATTCCAAAACCATTGCTACCAACTTCAAAGGTCTTAAAATCAGAACATATTATTTGCCCTGATGTCATTCCATTAAGTGACGACTTTTTCTTTTTAAGCTCTATGCCGAATCTTTGAACATCTTCTATTTCTGCAATTTTAGAAAGCTGTTCTGCTATTTTAACATCTATTGTTGTTGTTGTGCTTGATTTAAAAATAACTGTATCTGAAAGGATAGCAGAAAGCAAAATACCTGCAATTGGTTTAGCTATCTTAAAATCAGCGTTATTAAACATTCTCTTAGCAATAATTGTCGCCGTTGATCCGTATGGTTTTATTTCAAACCTTATTGGATCAGATGAAGAAAATCCTATCTTGTGATGATCAATTACCTCTACAACCTTAGCATTCTCAAGACCAGCAAAACCCTGACTATCTTCATTATAATCTACAAGGATAACTTTTCTATCTTCAGTTGAGCACATACTTATCGGCTCTTCGATATTAAAATGCTCTAGAACATATTTTGTTTCTGGATTAAGTTCTCCACAAATAGTTGGAACAGCTTTTATTCCCTTGTGCTTCAAGTATTCGCTGTAAGCAATAGCCGAACAAACTGCATCTGTGTCAGGAGACTTGTGTCCAACGATATAAATTATTTCTTCTTGATTCATATTTTTAATAATTAATTATACTTCTAATATATAATGAAATTGACTTAATGTAAAATAATTATTTTGACTTTTAAGAACTATTATTATATAAAGCAATTAGCTCTTAGGAGGTAGTAATATGTGTTTAATATGCAAAATCGTTGATTTGAAACGCAGGATATGGAACAAAAGAATTCTCCTGTGGTGGTACCGCCTGTGGATTAGGAAAGATGAATTTCATCAATCTCTGGCAACCGACCCTTATGCATTAATATGCATGAATGATGATGAAGAAAAAGAGTACTTTGAAGACCTCAACGAGAGGAGGGAAATAGCACACAAAAGATCACTTGAATAAACCCAAGTGATTTTATTTTTATA
>JAQUXE010000007.1 GCA_028692555.1 Minisyncoccota bacterium | reverse complement strand
TTGGATTATTTTGGGATATTTATTCGTCTAATTATATTGGCTTAATGGCCTTAATACTACCAATTATTTGTTATTTATTAAAAATTATATTATCTAAATATGTTAGGATTTTTTCAATCTCGTGGATACCAAAGATTTAAAGTAAAAAGAGTTGGCAGAGACATTGATACCGAAGAAATCTTTTTAGACGCTTTAGAGCACAAAAAAGACAAGGGGGCATACACAATGGAAACTGCTTTATCTCAAAGAATATTTCAATTAACTTTTGGATTGTTCTTAGTTATATTGGGATCATTCTTTTTTTATTCTTTTAATCTTCAAGTTCTTTCTTATGAAGATTATAATATTAAGTCAAAGAACAATAAATATCTATCAAAGCAAATTAGCGCCCAAAGAGGGATTATTTATGATAGATCAATGAATCAGTTAGCTTTTAATTCTCAACAATTTGAGTTGATTTGCTATGTTGATGCTCTTCCTGTTGATGGACTCTTAAGAGAGGGGGAGGTAAGAGAGGTTGCTAGGATATTAGAGATGTCTTTTCATGAATTGATGGAAAAGATTAATGAAAAAGAGTCAGGAAGATTATTAATCGCTAGAGACATTGGAAAAGACAAAGCTATTGTACTAAAAACAAAAGAGAAAGAACTTTCATCCTTTGAATTAATAACCAAAAACACAAGAGAATATCTAGACGGAAATAATTTCTCTCATATTCTAGGTTATGTTTCAGGAGACACTTTTGATGGAGAAGCAGGTATAGAAAGGCAATACAATAATTACTTAAAAGAAGACCCAGGAGTTCTCCATATAGAAAGGGATGCTCTTGGTAGGAAAATTGAAGAAGAAATAATTGAGATCGCTAGGTCAGGAGATAATTTAATATTGAATATTGATTTTGATTTACAGAAGAAGGTCTCAGAATACTTAGAGGAAGTTGTTAAGGGATATAATGCAAGTGGCGGTGCTGTAATCGCGATGAATCCTCAGACGGGGGAAGTTTTGTCTCTTGCAAGTAATCCCTCATTTGATAGTAATATCTTTTCAAGGAACTTAACAACAGCTCAATTTAATGAAATTGTTTCTAGTCCGAAGGTTTCTTTCTATAATAGGGCAATAGCAGGAGAATACTCTTTTGCTTCCACAATTAAGCCAATGATAGGGGTGGCTGCGCTAGAAGAAAATATTATTACTCCTAATAAAAGTATATATTGTGATGAAAAAATTGAACTCAGTGATGGAACTTTTAAAAGTGACTGGAAGTTTCATGGTTGGACAGATCTTAAGAAAGCCATAGCAGAATCATCTAACGTTTTCTTTTATCATCTAGGAGGAGGATACAAGAATTTTATTGGTTTAGGAATTGAGAAAATAGAGAAATATTTACAATACTTTGGACTTGGAAATTTGTCTCAAATTGACTTGCCAGGAGAAAAGCCCGGACTGATTCCTAATCCTACATGGAAAAGACAATTAAATGGTCTTCCATGGTATCCAGGGGATACATATAATGTTTCAATTGGGCAAGGATATGTTAAGGGAACTCCATTGCAATTGACAGTAGCGATTGGGGCGATTGCTAATGGTGGAAAGATAGTTAAGCCGCAAGTTGTTAAAAGTATTTTAGATGAGAATAATAACGTAATTGAAATTTTTGATACAGAAATAGTTTCAGAAGTTCCTACATCTTCTTATTCTCTAGAAGAAATAAAGAAAAGTATGAAAGAAACAGTGACCTCTTCGCTAGGAACAGCTAGAAGTTTGCAATATCTTCCAGTTACCTCAGGTGCTAAAACAGGAACTGCAGAAACAGGGAAATACAAGATATATCACAATTGGATTACTGTTTTTGCTCCTTATGATGAACCAGAAATTGTCCTAACGGTGGTGATAGAAAATGTTCCTAATAATATGGGACTAGCCAATCTAGTAGCTAGAGAAGTTCTTGGATATTACTTTGGAGAAAAACAAAGAGCTCAAGAAGATGAAGAGATAATTAATGAGGCAGGTAATTGACAAGAAATTTTAGCACATTATAATAAGAATATGACAATAGAGAATATATTTGAAGAAAACACAGAGAACATAAAATCAGGAATTGATGTTAATTCAATTGCTGAAGAAATTCATCATTTTATAATCAGTCAGCCACATCCAGATATAAAATACTCTGGAGCGGATGCTGGGATATATAATAAAATCAATAACGCTGAATCATTTGTCAAAGGCCTTTCAGATCTAAATGCTTTTCCAGCTCTTTCTCCAGAAGCACAGAGGATGGTAAGAGAAAATCCACAAGAAGTTATTAATAAGATTAATGAGTTGGGATTAGATAAGGGAAATTTAGAGGGATTGATTACCTTAAGTGATAATATGAATCAAGAGGAAGTGGTCTTGGAAATCCTTAATAATAATTTTCAAATTGATATTTCTCCCTTAGATTATATGGAAATCATTCAATCTTATTCTCCATATATTGCTACTGGTATTTTGGGAGCAGCAATATCAGTTGCCATAATATATATATGGTTGAATCGCAAAGGGAAGAATGCTGATCGTTCTTTGGATAATAAGAGCTCTATTTTTGAGGAAGTAAAAAAGGACCTTAATGAAGAAGAGGTATTAGTTTATAATGAGATTATCGATTCTTTGAATGCCAGTCTTGATAGAATTGAAGATGATATTGATGGTTGCGATCCACTAATAGAGAAGATAATGTCTAATAAGCCTGGATTAATGTCTTATGATTTTTTTAAAAATAAAATTAATTCTAAAAATTACTTAAGAAGGAATAGATTAAGTGAATCTTTAGAAGAGAAAGATTCAAGCTCTATTAATTACTGTAATCTTGTGGATGATGTTTATGATTCTTATCATGGAATTGTTAAATTATTTAATGATCTAGACCTGAAGCCAGGAATTATCGATGACTTTATAGTTATAGGGGATAACAAGATTCCAATATCAGCAATGATAATGTCTAAAATACAAGGATGGCATATTGATTATAAAGAAATTTTATCAATAAAGAACATGAAGGAATCTTTAAATAATTCACAAAGAGAAGGCTATAATTCTGATCTTTTTGAGTCATCATTTCTTTCTTTTTCTCTTGATTCTAAAATAGTTGATAGAAGTCATAATCAAAAGGAATTAGTATTCTCAGAATTAACAGAATTACAAAAAAAAGAATATTTTAATTTATTCTACATTATTGATGCATTAATTATTCTCAAGCTTGCTGATATTAAGAGTGAAGTAAATTCTAAAGAATAAATTTTTATAATCTTACCGTTTTTTCAAGGAAAGTATGGATAGGGAACAAGACAGAGAATTATCTTAACACGCAAAAAGTAAATAGTATAAAAAATAATATTTTATAATCATTAAATAATTAATTAAATAATTCAAAAATATGAACTTTGAACAACCACAAAAAGAAGAAAATAATATAGCGATGGTAAAATTTGGAGACAAAGAGGTTCCTTGTCGAAAAATAAATTTTAAAGAAGAATTTCCTGCTAGCTTTTTTGATGATGCTAAAGAATACAGAAAAACAGCACTTGTTAATGTTAGGGTTGCTGAAAATGAAGAAACCATTACTAGTAGTCAAGATGCAAATAAAACAATTATTGCTGAGCCGGGAGATATGATTATTCATAATCCAGGAGATGTAGATCCTTATGTTTTTGGTAATAGAGATGATTCTGTTGAAGAAAGGCAGAGAAAGTTTGCAGAAAAATATGAACAAACAGATGAAGATGGTGTTTATAGGTCAAAGGGAGTCATAAAAGCAAAAAAAGTTAATGAGAATTTGGTTTGGGATACATCTTGGGGTTCTCAAGATGGGGTAATAGCTGGTGGATGGATATCTAATGGTGGCTATGCTATCGCCGAAGATTCTTTTGCAAATACATACGAAGAAATAGAGGATTAAAATAAGATTGCTTGCAGGGGTTGACAAGAGTTAGATAGTAGTATATAGTTATAGCGTAAGTGGTTCATTGAATTAAAGTGTTAATTTTTCGCTCGTCCGCGAGTTTAAATAATGGACCCGTTATTTCTGTCCCAAAGGGGACGAGGAATCAGGTTGAGGTCTGCCTGTATTCCGAATGGAATAATAGATACTAGTTGTTTATTCAAACGGCTGGGAGATCTCTTTTAAGGAAGAATTCTATCTTGATTTTTTCCCTTGAAGAGATTTCTCAGTCGTTTTTTTTGCGGGAAGACATGTTGAAGACTTACAATCTTGAAAAGTCTTCTCGGAACAGTTCGAGGAGAATAGTTCTTTATTAGAGACATAGGAACGAGCCTATTGTGGTGATAGGTCAAAAGCTACAAAGCAGGAAAGAGATCGATTACTGCTTGTCTGATGAATTATCTTTGGCTATAAGGATAACAAATAGTTAATCTATACAAGGAGAGAGGTATAGATGAGAGAGACTATAACCAAAGTCAATGAATCGTTCAATGTTCTTCTAGTAAGGAGATCGTCTGGAAAGGAAGCTTAACCTACTTCGTTTCCAGGAATGTCCTTACTAATCATAAATAGTAAAGACAAAGAATAAGTAGTTGCTTTAAAACTAAATAGGTCTATTACATTACAATTCTTGTAATACTTGCTTGCCAGTCGGGTAATAATCTGTAGATATATCAATGTCTCTAGATTATTGCTCGATGATTCTTGTTTTCTCAATGAGAACGCAAGAAGGCGAGTAATCGGTCTCTCATCCGTAAATGAGAGGAGGATTGAAAATGGAAAAAGAAATAGAAATAGAGAAGGTAATCGGAAGGATTGCCAATAGGGTAGAGACACACATGTCGGTCATATACATGTCCGATGATGTTGTAGCGAAGGAGATCAAGCCAGTCGATCTTGGCTTCGTTGACCTAAGGTCATTCGAAGCAAGAAAAGCTGCTGCGGAAAAGACCGCGGAAATAGACAGGGCATATTGCCCTGATCTCAATTCAAGGGTAGTCCTGATTAATGGGACTCCCTGTATTATAATGAGGAGATTTGATTCTTCTCAGGGTCTTGACCTTCTTTATGATGAAGGAAGGGTTAAGACAGAATATGGCAAACAAATCGGAGTAATGTTTGCTGTGGCCCATAAGAGGGCAAAAACCAGTACCCTGATTTCAGAAATTGCTTATCAGAGCATTTCTCGAAATTGGGAAGAGTTGTTCTTTGTCACCAAAGAAGTGGCAAGGGCAGTTGGAAGAACTATTTCCGAAGATGATTTTCATGAGATCATCGAGGAAATAAGGTTCTTCGTGCTGGATAATGATCCCTATTTCCAAGAAAGAAGGGATAAGGGGGTCATGAGGCAATGCCATGGTGATGGTCATGCCGGGAACATGTTCGTCGAAGAAGGTTGCGTGAAGATCTTTGACGGAATTGGGTTCAAAGACGAGTTCAGCTACATGGACCCGGTCTCTGACCTTGCTTTTGCAATTATGGACGCGATCGCAAGAGGTCGCACAGATATTGCCGAAGCAATAAAGTCTTCTTACTCAGAAGACAAGGAGGGAGTTGAGCGCCTTCTCAAATTTTATATATGCTACCGAGCCTTTGTTCGGGGGCAAATCAGCACGATGATTGCTGAGAGTGTAGAAGAAAAAGAAGGCATACTCAATACCGCTAGAAAATACTATAATTTAGCGGTAGAATACCTTCCAAGGAGGAGGTAATGGCCGGTAGTTTGTTTATTGTCTGTGGCTATGTGGCCTCGGGCAAAACGACTGTGGCCAATGCTCTTTCTGTAAAGGCTGATTTGGAGATCATTCGAACAGATGATCTTCGGAAAAAGCTTTTTCCGAAGGAGTTTGACTTCGGTGGCGGAGCACCACCAAAAGCTGAAGAAATTAGTCTTTGGTTAAAAAATAATCCAGAGGCTGATCTTCAGCAAGTCCTGAACCCTCTTTATTCTTTGGGGAGTGCATATACTGACATAGTCAGTAGGTATTCTTCGAAGATGAAAGAGCAGAAAGAGAAGGTTTATGATCAAGCCTTTGCTGACCTTGATAACCTTCTTGTTTCTGGAAAAAATGTTCTCTTCGATGCAACTTTCTCAAAAGTTGATATGAGAAATAGAGCATATCAAGCTGCTATGAAGAACGGACTGAAAAAGGTCTACCTTGTTCAAGTAGTTTGTGAAGAGAATATAGTTAATTCTCGCCTTGCAAAAAGGAGATCCGGAGAACAGTCTACTTCCTCTAACGCGAAGGAGATGGATGTTTTTCGGAGAATCAAGAAAGAGTTTGACGCGAGTCAAATTCATGAAGATGCTCCTGATAATATTAGCATCGCGAGAATTGTGTATGATACGGGAACCCATATCATACAGAAATATGGAGAGGAGGACGAGGAAACAGAAAGAATAGAAGGTGTATTGTCTCTTCTCTCCCAAAGATATGGAGGGAATTGATGCTACACATAGTTGCTCATATTGATGTAGATGGTATTGCATGTCATGCCATTGCAGAAATGTGGGCAAAGAAGTCCGAGATAATCACGAAGCATTACTTTGTTGATTATCAGGACATTGGTATAGTTTTGAGATTACTGTCGGAGATCGTTAAGTCGGAAGACGAGGTGATAATTGCTGACATTGGTTATTCCAAGGATTTAATAGACTTATTTCTTGGTCAATGCGGTAAGTTGGCACCAATAGTCTCTTGGTTTGATCATCACCGATGGGAAGAGGAGGCACGAGACAAGATGAGCTTGAGTATCAAGAAGCTTATCATTAATGAGGGTCTTTGTGCCTCCGAAATTGTTCAGGAGGAGCTTCTTCCTGAGAGCGAGACAGCAAGAAATCTTGCTAGTTTCGCAAGGGCGCATGACTTTAATGGTGAAGGATGTGATCAAGATATCTTTTATCATGCTTGCAAGATTCAGGATGTAATAACATCTGGATATCCAAAGCAAGCAATTGTCAAGAAGCTCTCAGAGGGTATCCTCTGGGATCATGACTTCAATATTGCATATATGCAGTATCAAGAAGTCAGGTCCGAAGCGATGCTATCGATGGATAACACAATCAAAAGATTTTTTGTGTCAGTCGATAGTATCGATATAATAATTGTCACAGCATTTGCATCAGATAATCTTGAAGCCAAGTATGCCAAAAGGTATCTTTTCGAGAGAAATCAGTGTGATGTTGTGATAGTTGTCTGGCCTAATGGTCGGATGGCTCAAGAGGTTCGATCCAATAAGTTTATGATTGTCCTTGAAAGAATTAATAAGTTTTTCAAAGGCGGAGGTCGTGGACTTGTTGGTGGGGGAACCTATTATGAAGCTGTGAATGAAGAAAATTGCTCACAATGCTTCATGGAGATAGTAAGGGTGATAACCGATGATAGAGATTGAGAAAAAGTATCTAGTCAGGAGTATTCCTGATTTGTCGGTTGTACAGTTTGTTCAAATAGAGCAAAGCTATCTCTGCATCTCTGATGAAAGGGAGGTGAGATTAAGGAAGCAATGTGATAAGTGTTTCATAACTGTTAAAAGTGGTGGAATACTTGAAAGAGGAGAATGGGAATCAGAGATTTCCAAGGAATCCTATGAATCATTGTTTCCTTCCAGCATCGGTTCTGTTATAAAGGATCGATATAGAATTAATCTTCCTGGAGGAGGAATAGCCGAGCTTGATATCTATCGTGGCAATCTGGAAGGTCCAGATCACTTAACTGTAGAGGTAGAGTTTAGCTGTAAAGAAGAGGCTATTGTCTTTGAAAAGCCTAATTGGTTTGGAAAAGATATTACCGATGATGCAAGGTATAAGAATAAGAATCTTGCAATGAACGGTTGGCCTTAGGGTTTAATGGAGTTAGGAGATACTTCGCAACAAAAATCTCCTTCTTTTTTCTGAGTTCACTTTTAACAAAGTGGATTCAGAATTGAGAAATGATTAGTTGAGGCTTATTCATTAAAAGAGGTGTCCTTTTGACTTATTCAGAATATTGCACTTCGGAGTAGGATGCAACCACTTTCCCTTGTTTTATTTTCTAATTATGATACACTATCAGAAATAATAATTAATCTTTTAAGATTAATTTATTTTTTATAATTAAAAGCAAAATAAAAATATGGAAGAAAAATACTTAACACAAGAAGGACTAGACAACCTTAAAAAAGAGCTAGAATACCTTAAGAAAGAAGGAAGAATTGAAATCTCTGAACAACTAAAAGAGGCTATTTCTTTTGGCGACTTATCAGAGAATGCTGCCTATGATGATGCAAAAGAAAATCAATCAATGCTTGAAAGCAAGATTGCTAACTTGGAAAGATTGATTAGTTCTGCTAAAATTATTGAAGATAATCAAGACAATGGCTGGGTAAAAATTGGTTCTTATGTTACAATTAAAAGCGATGGTGGGGAGGAGAAATATCACATTGTTGGAGAGGAAGAAGCGAACCCACTTGAAAGTAGAATTAGTTTTAAATCGCCATTAGGCAGAGCGTTAATGGACAAGCCGAAAGGAGCAGAAGTAAAAATAGAAACCCCTAGGGGATTATTAAAGTATAAGATACTTAAAATAGATTAAAAAAATATGTCTGTAATAGACGAAATAAGAGAAAATAGGAAGAATAAGTCAAAGAGATTAAAGGAATCAGGAATAGATCCATATCCTATTGAAATTAAAAGAACTTGCGAAATAAGTGAGGCGCTTAGAGATTTTGATTTAATATCAAAAGAAGAAAAAGAAATTATACTAGTTGGTAGAATGAAAACTATTAGAACTCATGGTGGTTTGACTTTTATTGATTTTGAAGACGGAACCGCAAAGATTCAGGGCTTAATTGCTAAAGATAAGATTGGTACTGATTTTTACGATTTATTTTTGGAGATGTTTGATATGGGTGATTTTATTCAAGCCAGAGGCACCTTATTTGAGACAAAAAGAGGTGAAAAAACAATGCAGATTGCGGATTGTAAGATTATTACAAAAAGCTTAAGGGCATTACCAGAAAAGTGGCATGGATTAAAAGATGTTGAGGAAAGATTTAGAAAAAGATATCTTGATTTAATGTTTTCTCCTGAAGTTAAGAATAATTTTGTAATTCGTTCAAACTTTATTAAAGAATTAAGAAGCTTTCTAAATAACGAGGGCTTTTTAGAAGTAGAAACACCAATTCTTCAATTACTGTATGGAGGAGCAAGAGCTAAACCATTCAAGACGCATATCAATGCAATGGACTTAGATGTTTATTTAAGAATATCGCCGGAGTTATATCTAAAAAGATTATTAGTTGGTGGATTTGAGAAAGTATATGAAATAGGGAAGTGTTTTAGAAATGAGGGAGTGGATAAATTTCACAATCCTGATTTTACAATGATTGAATTCTATTGGGCCTATGCGGACTACAAGCAATTAATGAAAATGACTGAGAAAATGCTTCAAACGATATTAACTAATGTGATTGGAGGAACGGAAATAGAATACAATGGAGAAAAAATATCATTTGATGGAGAGTGGGAAAGAATAGAGTTTTTTGCATTACTAGAAAAATATACAGGTATTAAGTATGAAGAATTGAATGAAGAAGCGTTATTGAAAAAAGGAAGAGAGTTGGGAGTTGATATTCCTGACGGGGCAGATAAGCCAAATATTGCTGATGAGATATACAAGAAATATTGTAGACCAAAAATAATTCAACCAACTTTTGTAATTCACCACCCAAAAGGATTCCAGCCATTAGCAAAAAGTTTTGACAAGGATAAGCTGGCTAGTTTTGCCTTGGTTATTCATGGAGCAGAAGTAGTTAATGCTTTCTCAGAATTAAACGATCCAATGGAGCAAGAAGATAGATTGAAGAGTCAAGAGAAGTTGTTCTCCGGAGGATTTGAAGAAGCTCAAAGATCAGATGAGGACTTTGTTGAGGCACTAGAATATGGAATGCCTCCAGCGGCTGGTTTTGGAATGGGAATTGATAGAATAATTTCAATTATTACAAATTCAAACTCATTAAGAGAGATTATTCTTTTTCCACTAATGAAAGATAGAGATTAATCGGATATAATCGGATATAGTTAGAATATATACGATTATTGTTTCTTAATTTGATTTTTCTAATTTTACTTGATAGAATATATTAAAAATATGCTAGATATAAAATACATAAGAGAAAATAAAGATAAAGTTAAAGAAGCTGTTCAAAGAAAGAATATCAAATTTGATGTTGATTATTTGCTTGACCTTGATTTGAAAAGACGAGAGTTGCTTCAGACAGTCGAAGAAAAGAATGCAATGAAGAATCAGGCCAATCAGAGAATTAAGGAGGCAGAAACACAAGAGCAAAGAGATATGTTAATTGGTCAAATGAAAGAGCTTGATAGGAACTCAGATAATGAAGAAGAGGAATACAAGAAGATAAAAGAAGAATTTGAAGAGCTGATGCTTTTAGTTCCAAACGTTCCCGACGAATCAGTTCCATTTGGTGACTCTGACGAGGATAATAAGGAAATTAAAACATGGGGAGAGATACCAATGTTTGATTTTACTATTAAAGACCATGTTCAGCTATCTAAGGACTTAGACCTTGTGGATTTTGAAAGAGGAGCTAAAGTGGCAGGTTTTAGGGGTTATTATTTGAAGAGAGAGGCCTTTCAATTATCTATGGCGATAATGAATTACGCTACAGATATTTTAATGAAAAATGGTTTTATTCCAATGCATGCTCCTTCGCTTGTTAATGAAAAAATAATGAAGGGAACTGGATATTTACCTCAAGCAAAAGACGAGGTCTATCAAACAACTGATGGAATGTATTTAGCAGGAACATCAGAGGTTTCTGTAATGGGATATCATAGTGATGAGATTTTAAAAGAAGAAGATTTGCCAATTAAGTATATGGGATTTTCACCTTGCTTTAGAACCGAGATTGGAAGTTATGGAAAAGATACGCAAGGAATATTAAGAGTTCATGAGTTTATGAAAATAGAGCAAGTTGTTTTGTGTATTAATGACAAAGAAGAATCAGTAAGGTTGCACGAAGAAATTACTAGAAACGCTGAGGAGATTTTGCAAGGATTAAATATTCCTTACCACGTTGTAGTTAACTGTACTGGGGACTTGGGCTTGGGACAAGTTAAAAAATATGATATTGAATGTTGGGTTCCGTCACAAGAAAAATACAGAGAAACACATTCATCATCATATTTCTTTGATTTCCAAACTAGAAGATTGAATATTAGGTACAAAGATAAGAATGGAGATATAAAATTTGCTCACTCATTAAATAATACTGGAATTGCCACCCCAAGAGTTTTAATTCCATTACTTGAAAACAATCAAAGAAGCGATGGAAGTATTGCTATTCCAGAAGCGCTTCACAAGTATCTCAATTTTAAAGAAATAAAAAGATAGTTAATGACAATTTACGAATTAAAAGAAAATAAGATTAATCTTAATGGGATTGATTTATTTTATAAAATTGCTGGGGAAGGAAAACCTCTTTTAATTCTTCATGGTTGGGGAGGTGGATCTTTTTCTTGGATGAGAATTATAGAAGAGCTGGCCTCTAATGGTTTTCAGTTAATTATTCCTGACTTGCCCGGCTTCGGGAAAACGGAATCTCCTAAAGATGTTTGGGGAGTCGGTGACTATTCTAAATTTATAGATGATTTTGTTAAAGAGCTTGGTATTAAAGATGTTTCCGTCTTGGGGCACTCTTTTGGTGGGGGAATTATTACAAAGATGGAAAACATTTATGGAAAAATAATCTTTTGTGATGCGGCGATAGTTAGAAAAGAGAGATTAAGTGTGAGGCAAAAGTTTTCTAGATTTATTTCAAGAATTGGTGGGAGACTAGTTTCAAAGAACTTTTTTGCATATAAGCTTTTTGAGAAAGCAACATATTTTATTTCAGGAACATATGATTATTATTCTGCTAATCCTCTAATGAAAGATATTTTTAAGAAGGTTATAAGCGAAGATTTATCTTTGCTAGTAGGTGAAATTAAAAATCCTTGTTTAATAATTTGGGGAGATAATGATAAAATTACTCCAACAGAGGATGCATATTTTCTAAAAGAAAAAATTGCTAATTCTGAATTGGTAGTCATTAAAAATTGTGGACACAATCCACATAAGACAAACTTTAAAGAACTTTCAGAAATAATTATTAATTATCTAAATAAATAATGGAAATTATTTACTTATTATTATTTTTGTTTATAGTAAGGAGTATTAAAAACTTGTTATTTTGGGAGTACTTGTGGCAGTTAAAGAATTATCACATTGGAAGATTTTTAGCCCATTTCAGTACATCAAAAGGAAAGAAATTATTTATTAATCCATTAATTAAGATTGTTATTTTAGCTTTAACCTTAATAGAATTTAATTTATTCTATGTTTTGCTTTTTATATATCTAATTGAATCTTTAGAGGTATTCAAAAGGAAAGTTATTCTTCCTCAAAAAACTTCTAAAACAATATTTTTATCATTTATAATTTTCTTGATTTTTGCCTCATTCATTGTTTTTGCATCAAGCATTGATCCTTTTTCAGCTTTTCTTTTAATTTTGATTTTTGATATTTTAACACCAATAATTGTTTCTCTAATAATTCTTCTTTTTCAGCCAATCACTGTTTTATTGAGAAATAGAACCATTAGAAAAGCAATTAAAAAAAGAAAGACGCTAGATAATCTTTTAGTTATTGGAGTTACAGGAAGTTATGGAAAAAGTTCAACTAAAGAGTACTTAAAAACATTATTAGAAAATGATTTTAAAGTTGTTACTACTAATAAGAATGAAAATTCTGAAATGGGAATATCAAGATGTATATTAAATGATATAAACGATGAGCACGAGATATTTATTTGTGAAATGGGAGCATATAACAGGGGCGGAATAAAGCTACTTACAAAGATTGCTCAACCTAAAATAGGAGTTTTAACAGGTATAAACAATCAGCACTTGGCAACCTTTGGCTCTCAAAAGAATATTATTAAGGCGAAATTTGAATTGATTGATGCTTTGCCATTGGAAGGCCTTGCTGTTTTAAATTGGGACAATGCTTATATCAAAGAAAATTTTAAATCAGAAATAGCTAATATTAAATATTGTGGTGATGATTTATGGGCAGAAGAAATAACCGAAAATTCTTTTAATTTGTGTTCTCCTAAGGGTTGTCACGAGATAAAGCATAAAATAAAAGGATCTTTTAACATTCCAAATCTTTTGGGTGCAATTTCTGTTGCTAAGAAACTAGGAATGACTATTGAAGAGATTCAGGACAGGGTTTTAAAGATAGAGGGTGGATTGAATATAAAGAAGAGGGGTAATTTTGATATAATTGATGCAACTTATTCTTCTAATTTTAATGGAATAATTTCTCATCTAGAAGAACTTAAGAAATGGAAGGGAAGTAAAATAATAGTAATGCCATGCTTAATAGAGCTAGGGAAAGATGCTAAGATAGCCCATTATGAAATAGGAAGAAAAATTGGAGAAGTTTGTGATTTAGCAATTATTACTACCAATGATTACAAAAAAGAAATTATAAGGGGGGCGAATCATTCTCAAATGAAAAATATAATATTTAGCGATAATGCGGAAAAGATTTATAATAGAATTAATTTGTGCGACAAGGCGGATAGTGTTATCCTATTAGAAAGCAGGGTGAGCAATAAATTAATTAAGAAGTATGAGTAAGGTAATTTCTGTATCTTTATCTCCCAATACCCAAAAAGATGATGTGTCTTTGGCTTTTAAGCTACTTTTTACTACTAGAAAGGGAGGAACTAAAAAATTAGAACGTTTATTTAGAAATTATTTTGGATTTAGAAATGCCTTTGCTTTTAATGGTGGCAGAAGCTCTCTAATAGCCATCTTAAAAGCAATGAATATAGGGGCAGGTGATGAGATAATCTTACAAGCATTCACTTGTAATGCGGCAGTTAATCCAATTAGATATGTTGGTGCGACTCCTATTTTTGCTGACATCAATGATGATTTGAACATTTCAGTTAATGATTTGAAAAAGAAAATAACATCAAAAACAAAGGCAGTAATGATTCAACATACTTTTGGATCTCCAGCAGAAATTGATAAAATTAAGGAAATTTGTTTAGAAAAGAAGATATATTTGATTGAGGATTGTGCACACTCGCTCGGCGCGATGTATAAGGGTGAATTTTGTGGATTTTTCGGAGACGCCTCTTTCTTTAGCTTTGGCAGAGATAAGGTAATATCTTCTGTCTATGGTGGAATGGTAACAATAAATAATGAATCTTTAATTAATGGTGTCTCAAGTTTTCAAAAAGAATTAAAGGCTCCATCTCTTTTTTGGACAATACAACAAATACTTCATCCCATTTTATTGAATAAAATTGTTTTGCCACTATATAATTTAAAAGTTGGAAGAATAATTATGGCATTATTCTTGAATCTAAATATCTTATCTAAGGCCGTCACTAAAAAGGAAGGGATGGGTATTCTTCCTAAGTATTTTCCCAAAAAGATGCCAAGCTCATTGTCATATTTAGCAATTAATCAATTAAAAAAAATAGAGCAGTATAATAATCATAGAAGAGGGATTGCTCAATACTATAACCATTTGTTTTTAAAAGGAGATATTGATGATAGTAATATATACTTAAAATATCCTGTTTTAGTTGATAATCCTTTTGAAGTTATTAATAAGTTAAGAAAATATAATATATATATAAATGATGGTTGGAGTGGCTCTCCAATAGTGCCCCTTTCAACAGAATTAGATAAAGTTTGCTATAACGCAGGGAGTTGTCCAAAGGCAGAAGAAATATCAAAAAAAATAATACTACTGCCAACACATATAAATATATCAAAACAAGATGCAAAATGGGTATTTGACTGTTTAGAGAATATAAGGCAAAATAGATAAATAACAAGGTTAATTAATAAAAAAATATGTTTGATAAACTAAAAGATTTGAAAAAATTAAAAGACTTGGAAAGTGCGCTAGGAAAAGAGATGATTGAGAAAGAGAAAAATGGAGTGCGAGTTATTATTAATGGTAAATCAGAAATTGTAAGTATATTATTGAATCTAGAATTAGATAAAGAAAAACAAGAACAATCATTAAAGGATTGTATAAATGATGCTTCTAGAGAAGCTAAAATGCTTATGGCAAGAAAAGCTTCTGAAATTACAGGCTTTGGTTTATGAACATATATCCTGCAATTACAACAGGAAACAACTCTAACTGGAGAGACAAGTTTAGAGAAATAGATTATTTAAGGATCGAAGAGGTTGCTGTTTTTCCTACTTTATTAGAGAAGTCAGATAGAAAAAATCTTTATCAACTAATTAAAGAATCATCTATTAAGAAGATTCCAATAGTTCACTTAAGGACAGATATGGACATAGAAGAGCTTGATTTTTTTGCTAAGAAATATGATACTCAAATATTTAATACTCATTCTTCAAAAGAATTTCCAATAAGTGAGAAGTGGCTTAGGGATTATAGGGAATTAATTTCTATTGAGAATACTCATGATACTCCATTTGAAGAAAGTGAGCTTAATAAATATGGAGGGATATGTCTTGATTTTTCGCACTTAGAGAATTCAAGAATACTTGAAACAGAGAGATATAATAAAGAAGTGGAGATAATATCAAAGTTTAAGATAAGATGTAACCATATATCAGCTATTAAAGAAGATTTTTCTTTTATTGATGCTGAAAAGAGAAAGTTAAGGTATGATAGTCATGATTTAGGAAATCATACAGAACTTGACTATTTAAAGAATTATCCAGTTAATTATTTCTCTGATTTTTGTGCAATGGAATTAAGTAATAATCTTATTGAGCAAATAGAAGCTATTGCCTATATTAATTCTTTTATGGAAAATAGAGACAGTTTTATTAAAACAATGATAGAATGATTATTAAAGAAATTAAGGATAAAAAAAGTTGGGAAGATTTTATTTTAACTTGCAAAGAGAAAACATTCTGCCAGTCATGGAACTGGGGTGATTTTAATCAATCAATGGGTGATAAGGTCTGGAGGTTTGGAATATTTGAAAATGAAAAGTTAATTGGAGTTGCTCAAGTATTAAGAGTAGTTGCAAGAAGAGGTTCTTTTCTTTTTGTTCCTCATGGTCCATTAATTAAAGATGGCGATAAGCAAGAAATAATTAAGACCTTGTTAGAAGAATTAAAAAGAATGGCAAAAGGTGAGAGAGTTTCTTTTATCCGATTCAGTCCCATTCTTGAAGTTAAAGAAAGTAACATATTTAAATATCTTGGCTTTAGGAATGCGCCAATTCATATGCATCCTGAATTAACTTGGGAACTAGACATATCATTAAGTGAAGAAGATATCCTAAGGGGGATGAGAAAGACAACGAGATATTTAGTAAGAAATGCAGAAAAGAATGAAGATGTAGAAATTGTAAAAGGAACTGACGACGATGCTTTAAAAAACTTTCAAGAAGTTTATTTAGAAACTGCAGGAAGACAATCATTCACACCTTTTTCCTCTAATTATTTAAGAAAAGAAATTGATGCATTCAAGGAAGATAGTCAGATTATGATATTTACGGGTAAGTATAAAGGAGAGGTTGTTTCCTCAGCAATAATTGTTTATCATTCGGGTATAGGATTTTATCATCAAGGGGCATCTTCATTAAAATATCCTAAGATACCCGTTTCATATTTACTACAATGGGAAGCAATCAAAGAAGCTAAGAATAGGGGGTGTAAGTTATATAATTTTTGGGGAGTAATTCCTGAGGGAGTAAAAAACCACCCATGGGCAGGACTTAGCTTATTTAAAAAGGGTTTTGGAGGAAGTGAAAAGGAATATGTTAAAACGCAGGATTATCCATTATCAATTAAATATTGGATAACATATGTTATTGAACAGATAAGAAGAAGAAAAAGACATCTATGATTAAAAAAAGAAAGAAGAAAATAATTAGGAGAAGAAAGAAAAGTATTTTTCCTAACTTCTTTTTTTCTATTTCTCTTTTTTCTTCAATCATTATTCTTAGCGCCTTAGGATTTTTATTGTTTTCTCCGAGATTTCAAATAGACAATTTAGTCATTAGCGGAAACACTAATCTTTCAACTGAAGAAATAGAAAGAATTGCTAATGAAAAGATGAAGACATCATTTTCTGTAATGGGAATGGACTTTGTAACAGAGAGTATTTTTTTATCTCTTGGTGGAAAAATAAATCAAATTAAAGAAGCAATGCCTGAGATAGAGAGGATATCAATTAAAAAGAATTTTCCTAGTGGATTGTCTCTAGAAATTGTTGAAAAAACACCTTTTGCTTTGTGGAAGTATAATAATGAAGAATTTTTAGTTGATAAAAATGGTAGCTTTATTCGATACATAGAGAAAGACGATGATGTTACTGAATTAATTCAAATCAAGCAAGAAGATTCTACTGATTTAGATAAGAAAGAATTGATTAATAATATATTAATTATTTCAAGTAAGCTATCTAAAGAAGAAATCAGTGTTTTGAGTTATAATATATTTAATGACAGGTTAAAAGTTGATACAACAAACAATTTCTTTATCCTACTTGACTTAAGGCAAGATTTATCTTGGCAGATTGAGAAACTAATAGCTGTTTTAGATAGAAACGATCAAATCAGAAGGGGAGAGAATGTAAAATACATTGATTTAAGGTTTGATAATCAAGCAATTATTCAGAAATAATGAATCAAATAGGAGCTATAATAGTAATTTTT
>JAQUXE010000006.1 GCA_028692555.1 Minisyncoccota bacterium | reverse complement strand
TAAGGTTTTAATTTCTCAATTTTCTGATATAATAACTATATGGAAAAAGAAAAGACAATTGAAGAATTAAAAAGTAGAATCCTCGTTCTAGAGGACCGTCTTTGACCTGGCTAATAAAGAAAAAATAATTGAAGAATTAAATAAAGAATCACAAAAAGAGGATTTTTGGAATGATAAAGAGCGGGCAGTAAGTGTTTCAACTAAGCTAGCTGAATTAAGAGAAGAAGTGGAAAGCATTATAAGCATTAGGAATGGTATCAATGATCTAGAAGAAATGTTTGAAATATTGAACGAAGACGAATTAGTATTAGAACTAGAGAGAATTGAGAAAAAATTGAAAGAGAGAGAAGTTGAACTTTTTTTCAATAACAAGTATGATAAGGGTAGCGCGATGATTATGATAAATTCTGGAGCAGGAGGAATTGAAGCAGAGGACTGGGCAGGAATGCTTTTTAGAATGTATCAAAGGTATTGCGAGAATAAAAACTTTAAATCAGAAGTGCTAGACGAATCAGTGGGGGAAGACAAAGGAATAAAGTCAGTAACATTTTCAGTTAAAGGTAAATATGCCTATGGACTTTTAAGAAGAGAATCAGGTGTTCATAGATTAGTAAGGATATCTCCCTATTCATCACAAAGCTTGAGACACACATCTTTTGCTTCAGTAGAAGTTTTGCCAGAGGTTGAAATGGGGGAAGTTGAAATTAATAACGATGATATCAGGGTTGATTATTACAAGGCCTCAGGACCAGGAGGGCAGTATGTGAATAAGAGAGAGTCAGCGGTGAGGTTGACTCATATACCGACAAACATAGTAGTTACGTGCCAATCAGAAAGATTACAAGGAAAAAACAAAGATAGAGCAATGCAAATGCTTAGTGCACGCCTTTATCAACACAATTTAGAAAAACAAGAGCAGGAGATGTCAAAGATAAAGGGAGACAAGGTTTCTGTTGGCTGGGGCAGTCAGATTCGTTCATATGTTTTACATCCCTATAAGATGGTTAAGGATTTAAGGACAAATGTAGAAACGAGCCAAGCAGAGAAAGTATTAGACGGTGACTTAGATCAATTTATAGAAGAAGAAATTAAATTATGATAGATTTTAAAAATGTTTCAAAAGAGTATCCGCCGAGTATTGCCAAAGAATCAAAGGTGGCTATTCATGATATAAACTTTAGTGTTAACCCTGGTGAGTTTGTTATCCTTTGTGGAAGATCAGGAGCTGGTAAGACAACTATATTAAAATTAATATCTTGCGAAGAAAAGCCAACAACGGGAGATGTATTTTTTAATGAAATTAACACAAGAGATGTAAATAAGAGTGAGGCGTATAAGATTAGGCAAAAGATTGGTTTTGTTTTTCAGGACTTTAAGCTATTGGGATACAAAACTGTCTATGAAAATGTCGCCTATGCACTAGAGGCCTTTAATTTTAACAGTAAGCTTGTAAGAGATGAGGTGATGCAAGTATTAGAGTTGGTTGGACTAGAGGGCAAGGCAGATAGGTTGCCAAAAGAATTATCAGGAGGGGAAAAGCAAAGGACATCAATTGCAAGAGCATTAATTCACAGGCCCGAGATTATACTAGCAGATGAACCAACAGGAAACTTAGATCCATATCATTCAAGAGATATTGCTAAAATGTTATTAAAGATTAATGATACTGGCTCAACTGTTATTTTATCAACTCACAGTAAAGACATTGTTAATTCATTAAAAAGAAGGGTAATTACATTAGAAGACGGAAGAATAATTAGAGATGAAGAAGAAGGAGTATTTTCATTATAATATGTTTAATTCAATTACAAAAATAATCAAAAACGGGTGGGAAGGATTCTGGAGACAGGGCTTTTTAACCTTCGCAACATCATTAGTAATTTTTATCGCAGTCGTTTTAGGAACATCTTTATTCTTCTTTCAAGGAGGAATAAGTTATTTAATTGGAGAGATAGAAGACAAGATTGATGTTTCAGTAACCTTTAAGGATGGAACACTAAGAGCAACGATTCTTGAATTTAGGGAAGAATTGATTCAATTGCCAGAAATTAAAAAAGTTGACTATGTTTCACCTGAAGATGCATACGAGGCCTTCGTAGAAAAAAATCAAGGCAATCAATATATGGAGGCACTTGAGTTGCTTGATGTTAATCCGTTTTTAGCAACCTTAAGAATACAAGCAGAGAGTACTGATCAGTATACCGAGATAGCGGAGTATGTAAGAAGAAGTGCTTACATTGAATCAATAGCTGAGGTTAATGACTATGAAAGGGGGGCAATGATTAGTTCTTTAAGAGAACTAACGCAGGGCATCCAAGGGATAGGAATTGCTCTAACAATATTTCTAAGTTTAATCGCTATAATTGTTACATTTAATACTTTGAGATTGAGTATTTTCTCACAAAAAGAAGAGATTGAGATAATGCGTCTTGTTGGAGCAACCAATGGATTTATTCGTGGGCCATTTTTATTCCAAGGAATTCTTTGCGGATTGTTTGCGGCAGCATTCTCCTTTATTGTCTTTACATTTTCTTTATTCTCTCTAAACCAAAAGTTTATTGAATTATTTATGGGCTTTGATGTTTTGGCGTTTTTCCAATCAAACATTATAATAATTCTAATTTTACAACTCTTAATTGGAGTTGGGCTAGGAGTTCTTTCCTCATACTTTGCTATTAGAAAGTATCTGAAGAATTGAAAAAAATCCTAAAAAAAGCTATGATGACTAGCGTATTCGGAGGTCGTCTAATGGTAGGACGCTAGGTTCTGGCCCTAGCAATTGGGGTTCGAGTCCCTGCCTCCGAACAAATATTAAAGAATATTAGTGAATTCTTGAAATAAAGAATAGCCAATATGGAAAATACAAAAGAAATAAATATATTGTTAGTTGGATTAGGGCCTCATGCTAAAAGAATATATTTCCCCATATTACAAAGAGAGGGGAGTGATTTTAATTCAAGAATATCTCTTATTGTTGACTTAGAAGAAAAAAAAGAAGACATTGAGCAATATCTTTCTACTACTGGAGAAAAGATAGAGACAATTTATTTATCTCCCAGACAAAAAACCTATGATAATCTTTGTCCTGAAATTAGAAAAATTCTTGACCAAAAGATAAAAGATTTGAAAATTAATGCAATTTTTATTGCTACTGAGCCATTATCTCATATGGTTTATGCAAGATATGCTCTTTCTAGAGGATTAAACATATTAATGGATAAGCCATTATCAACTAAAGAAAATATATCTACAGATATAAAAATGGCTAAGAAGATAATTGATGATTACAAAGAACTAGTTATTCTCAAAAATAAAATGGAAAATAAACTGGGTCGTAAAATAGTATTGAATTTAATGGCCCAAAGAAGGTTTCATCCAGCTTTCCTTAAAGTAAAAGAGCTAGTGAATGAAGTTTATAAATCAACTAATTGTCCCATCACCTCAATTCAATCTTTTCATAGTGATGGTCAATGGAGGATGCCAGAAGAGATAATCGATCAGGATTATCATCCATATAATCAAGGTTACGGTAAATTATCACACTCTGGATATCATTCTTTCGATTTAGTTCCATGGCTTTTGGATATGGATGGAGTTTATTATGATAAAATAAGTATATTCTCCCAGCCGATTAGACCTATAGATTTTTTTGAACAATTGGAAATAAGTAATTATGAAAAACTTTTCCCAGATTATTGTAAATTCTTTAACCGGGAAGTAGAAAATATTCATTCAGCCGTTAAAAAATATGGAGAAATAGATTGCTTTTCTAATATTTCTTTTATGCATAAAAATAAAACATTAACTCTTGCTTCAATCAATTTAGTTCATAATGGATTTTCTCAGAGGGGATGGATTACTGCTAAAGGAAGAGATCTTTATAAGGGTAATGGGAGAGTTAGACATGAATCTCATTACATTGAACAAGGACCATTCCAAGCCATTTCATTCATCTCTTATCAGGGAAAAGAGGTAGATCCTAATAATCTTGAAGGTATTTATGATATTGGAGGGGAATATCACTTAGACATTCATGTTTTTAGAAATAATATATTTAATCCGATATGGAAAAATTATGAAAAAATATCTACTAAGGATTTAGATATTAATATTATGGATGGGTTCTCCCGTGGACACCAAGAAGATGCTCGTAGATATTGTATATTGGACTTTATAGAGCAAATAAATAATCCTGATAAAGATTCTAAATCTTCCATAACTAATCATGAGAACAGCGTTCTTTTAATGAGTGGGGCATATCAATCTATGTGTAAATTATTTAAAGGGAAAAATCCTCTAATTTCAATAAAAATAAAAAAATAAAAAAAATGGAATTACCTATAAAAGTTGAGTTATTTGTTTGCGATAGAACAGAAAAAGAACCTAAAATTTTATTATTAAAAAGATCTGTAGAGGATGGAGGTTTTTGGCAGCCGATAACTGGAACATTAGAATTTGAAGAATCTCTTAAAGATTGTGCTATTAGAGAGCTGAAAGAAGAAACTGGCATAGAGAACATAAAAAGCATATCTCCAGAAATATATAGATTTAATTGGGAAAAAAATGGTCAAACAATTATAGAATTAGTCTATATAGTTGACACAGAAGAAAAAAGTGTTATTCTTAGCACAGAGCATTCATCTTTTAGATGGGTCTCTATAGAGGAGGCGAAAGATTTGTTAGAAAAAGAAAATAACAAAAAAGCTCTCGGGTATTTTTGCTCTTTTACAAATTATAGAGGAGGTGACTTAGTTGAAAATCATTAGCATTGCTTTCGAAGGACCGAATAGGTCAGGGAAAGGACTTCAAATTGAAATACTTTCATCCTGTTTCGAGAAGGAGGGTATTCCTTATATGATCGTGCGTGGCGATGGTTCGAGAGAAAAAAATGAATTAATAGAAAGTAATTTTTCTATGTGGTGGGAAAATATTAACCCTCGCTTGCACAGTAATAATAATTTAAATGATTGGAATATTGCAGCGTGTAAATTAGCTGAAGAAGTTGTTTATTGTAAGAATAATATTCTTCCAGAAATAACTCGTAAAAATAATTCTGATGTGGGGATGTTATTAATTGATAGAAGTATTCTATCAAGGGCAGTCCTTATTTCTGAGCAGATTAGAAATTTTACAATGGACGATCTTTATCCTGAATATTTTTTTGAACAGGGCAAAGTTTTAACAGTTTGGGATGTGCTACCAGATATTATTTTTCTTCTCAATGCTCCCAAAGAAGTTTTATTATCTAGGTTGAGTAAAGATGATCCAAAATATAATTTTCGAAAAGAGATCATAGAGAAAAAAAGTAATTGGTACAACCATGTGCTTAGCGGTTTTCCAGGCATTATTAGGTCAAAAGTAAATATTATTGATGCAACAAAAGAACCTATTGAAATACACAATGAAGTATATGATATTATTAATAATTTAAAATTATAATAATATCACCTCTTTAGATCAAAGCCCAAACATAAGATTTTTATAGTAACAATGTTTAGGGCTTTTTTTATTAGATATTTGAAGAAAATAGATAAAAACAAAAAACTTTAGTGCTTCATAATATATGAAGGTGATCTATAAGTGTCCTATTTTTTTGACAAAATAACAGTTTTGTGATATATTCTAGTCATTAATCAAATAGATTCGAATCTCTGTTCTAGTAGGGGGCCTTAGAGAAATCGGGTCTCTTATTTATATGAACACAAAAACAAACGAACAAACAGGTTCTGAATTAGTAGAACCAAATTTTTCTGATATTGGAGTGAGTCCTAGTATATTAAAAATATTAGACAAGCTTTCGCTTACAACACCAACTCCAATTCAAAAACAAGCAATTCCAGTTGCCCTAAAAGGAACTGATATTGTTGGCATTGCTCAAACAGGAACCGGTAAAACTCTTGCTTTTGGTATTCCAATAATGGAAAGACTACTTTCACAAAATGGAAAAGCACTAATACTGGTTCCTACTCGTGAATTAGCGCTACAAGTTAATGAAAGTATTAGAAAGTTATCAATCACTCTAAACATCAATACGACTGTTTTAATTGGAGGAGAAAGTATTGGCAAACAATTCTTTGAACTAAAGAGAAATCCACGTTTAATTATTGCCACTCCTGGAAGATTGATTGATCATATAGGAAGAAGGTCAATTAAATTAGATCAAATTAAAATACTTGTTTTAGACGAAGCAGACATGATGCTTGATATGGGATTTTTACCTCAAATTGAGGAAGTTCTAAAAGCAGTGCCAAAAGAAAGACAAACAATGTTGTTTTCAGCAACAATGCCTGTAGAGATTGCTACTTTAGCAGCAAAGCATCTCAAGTTGCCAATTAGAATTGAGGTTGCGCCACAAGGAACAACAGTAAAGAATGTTTCTCAAGAGATGATTGTTCTAAAAGCAAATGACAGAACAGATTATTTAGAAAAGATAATTAAGGAAAATGAGGGCTCAATTCTAATTTTCGTTAGAACTAGATACGGTGTTAAAAATATAGCAAAGAAGCTCGCTTCAAATGGGCACAAAGTAACTGAAATACATTCTGACTTATCCCAAGGACAAAGAAAGAAGTCCCTTGATTCTTTTAAGAGCGGAAGAAGTAGAATAATGGTAGCAACTGATGTTGCGGCAAGAGGTCTAGATGTTAAGGGAATTGAACTTGTTATTAATTATGACTTGCCTGACTCTTCATCTGACTATGTTCATAGAATTGGAAGAACAGCAAGAGCAGGTAAAAAAGGTAAAGCAATATCTTTAGCTACTCCTGGACAACTAAAGAACATTAAAGCCATAGAGGCGCTTATTAAAATGAAGTTTCATGTTGTTGAAAAGGCCAAGCTTGAAGCAGTATATACTCGCAAAAGATCTTTTCACAGCAGAAGGAGAAGATTCTAATTGTTGCATCTCTTGTTGCGTTTTGCTACAATTAAAGTAGGTTTATGCAACAATTAATATAATATGATTATGTTAAACAGGATAGAAAAAATATACATTCTTTTCTTTTTAGGGGCAATATCGTTGTTATTAGCAACATTGTTTTCTGTAGTATTCTTTTATGGTCTTGCATTAATACTACTCCTAGGGTTTACTCTTTTAATGGTTTACTCAACGATGGAATACATCATCTCTAGAGAACCAGATGATTTGTGGAAGATTGGCTTTATCGGACTATTCGGCCTTATCGGTTTAATCCCATTTTTTTCTATGGGATTTTTTGGTTTCTTTGGATTTTTTGCATATTTTGGACTTAAGAGTTAATTATGGAAAATTGTATATTTTGTAAGATTATAAAAGGAGAGATTCCTTCATATAAGGTTTATGAAGATGATTTTGTTTATGCTTTTTTAGATATTAATCCATCCTCCCCGGGTCACACTCTAGTAATTCCTAAAAAACACAGTGAAAATATATTTGATATAGGAAAAGATGATTTAGAAAGAGTAATTATGGTATCAAAAAAGATTTCTCAAAATATGAAAGATTTAGGTTGTGATGGAATTAATATATATAATAACAATGGGAAGGACTCAGGGCAGATAGTTTTTCACTTCCATATGCATATCGTTCCTCGCAATATGAAAAGCGCTTCTTTTGAAGATATTATGAACAGGTTGAAAATAGAAGAATAAAAGTGTATAATCACTAAAATGAAGACAAAGAAGAAAGAAATTAAAAAAGAGGCAGAGGGTGACACAGCAAAAAAGATAAGGATTAGAATTATCGGTATTGGAGGTGGTGGAGGTAATATTGTAGCAGAACTTTCTAAAAGATTAAAAGACTTTTCATCCCAAAAAGTTGATTTTATTGCTGTTAATACTGATAATCAAGCATTAAAGAGTCTGCCTAAGACAGTTAAGGGTTTTTCTTTTGGAAACAATATAACAAAGGGACTGGGAACTGGAAGAAATTGTGAAATAGGAGAGAAGGCGGCTAGGGAAGACATCGAAAGGATTAAAGAGCTTTTTAAGGAGGATAGGGATTTGTATATTTTTGTTTCTTCTCTTGGCGGAGGGACAGGAACAGGAGCGACTCCTGTTTTGGTTAAGATTGCTGAAGAAATGGGATTAAATTCAATTGGAATATTTACACTTCCTTTTTCTTTTGAAGGAAAAAAGAAGATGGACGCTGCTTTAAAATCACTAGAGGTGATAAAAGAATCAATGAACGCTCATATGGTTTTGCCTAATGAGAAAATATTCTCAATAGCAAAAGAAGAAATATCATTTTCTGATGCATTAAATCTTTTAAATAGTCGCTTATCAGAATCATTAGAGGGTTTATTAAGAACAGTATATATGCCAGGATTGATAAATATTGACTGGGCAGATATTAGAACTATTATTGAGGGAAAGAGGAAAACAGCATACCTGAATTTTGCTAAAGCTAAATCAACAAGTAATATTGAAGAAATTACAAAAGACTTACTTAAAAGCCCAGTTCTTGAATACGCTTTTGAAAATGCAGAGAACGTAATGTTCAATGTTGAGTCAGATAAGAACTTGTCGCTTCAGATGCTTTCTTCGATTAGCGAAAAGATTAGCGAACTGTCTCCTGATGCTAGAATTATCTTTGGATTAATGCAAAATCCTAAGTTCAAAAATGATATTAGAATTACTATTCTTGCAACCGCAGAAGAGACTATTGAGAAGCCATTAAAGAAAAAAAAGAAAAAGATTATTAAGGAAAAAACAAAGATAGTTAAAGAAGAAAAAGAAGAAGATATTGAAGTCAGGAAGAGTGCATTAGAAATAAAAGAGGAAGAAATGAAAAGCAAAGAGAAAGAAGATGAAGAGGAGAGTATTTATGAAATACCAGCGTTTTTAAGAAAAAATAAAAAATGAAAGTAGAAAAAGCAATATTTCCAATAGCAGGACTGGCAACAAGGTTCTTGCCCTTATCAAAGGTTATAAGTAAAGAGATTCTACCTTTGGTTGATAAGCCATTAGTTAATTATACTGTTGAAGAAGCTTGTCGCTCAGGAGTTAAGGATATTCAATTTGTTGTAAGAAAGAATCAAAAAGACGTTTTGAGTTATTTTAATAGTGACGAAGAGTTAGAAAAGAGATTAATTGAGAAAGATAAAAAGGAAGAGTTAGAGGAATTAAGAAAAATTGAACACATTACTAAAGAAGTTAGCTTCTCTTCTGTTATCCAAAAAATAGCAAAGGGTGATGCTAATGCGATATATGAAGCTAGGGAATTTGCTGGTAATGATGCAGTGGGAGTATTTTTTTGTGATGATATTATTCATTCAAAAGAAGACCCAGGATTCCAGCAATTAAAAGAGGTTTTCGAGACGTGCCAAAGTCCAGTAATAGGATTAAAAAAGCTTCCTGAAGACAAGCTATCTAGCTACGGAGTTGTTGATGTTGAGAAAATAGCTAATGGTTTTTATAAGATAAAAGGAGTTATTCAAAAACCCAAAAGCAATGCTCCGTCTGATTTAGCGATTATGGGAAGAATGATTATCACGCCTGATGTTTTTGAGTATATGGATAAGAACAAGCACTTAAGAGAGAAAGATACTTCAATTACTACTGTTTTAGGAGAAATGGCATCAGAAGGTAAATCAGTTTATGGTTATGAAGTTAAAGGTGATTGGCTAGAGTGTGGAGACAAAATGTTATGGTTCAAATCTTTTTTGACTTTAGCAATGGATCATTCTCAATATGGTCCTCAAATAAAAGACTTTATTAAAAATATTAAATTATAATGATATACGATTTAATTATTGTGGGAGCGGGGCCAGCTGGAATGACCTCAGCGATATATTCTGCTAGGCAGAAATTGAAAACGCTCATAATATCTAAAGATTTTGGTGGTCAAATGGCTCAAAAAGCAGTAGAAATTGAAAATTATCCTGCCTTTGAAAGAGTAACTGGCTTTGATCTAATCTCAAAGATGGAGCAACAAGTTAAAGATGTTGATATTGTTAGAGAAAAAGTTATTGAGATTAAAAAGGAAGGCAATCTTTTTACTTTAAAAACAGAAAGTGAAAAGGTGTTCCAATCAAAAGTTGTAATTATTGCTACAGGAGCTGAGCCAAGACGATTAAATGTCCTAGGAGAAACAAATTACTTAGGTCGTGGAGTAAGTTATTGTTCAACTTGTGATGGCCCATTATTTAAGAATAAAGAAATTGCAATTATTGGTGGGGGAGATGCTGGTTTTGAAACAGCAATCTTTATGAAAAATTATGCGAGCAAAATATATATATTAGAATATGGAGAAAGTGTTAAAGCATCGCTTGATAATCAACAGAAAGCAGAAGGTATAGAGGTAATTACTTCTGCACAACTAAAAGAAATTAAGGGAGATAATTTTGTTAATCAGATTGTCTTTGATAGGTTAGGGAAAGAAGAAACACTCAACGTGAAAGGTGTTTTTGTCCAAGCAGGATATGTTCCAACAACATCTTTTCTTGGTCAATTAGTTGAATTAAACGAGAGAAAAGAAATAGTTGTTAACTTTGAAACATTTGAAACAAAAACAAAAGGCTTGTTTGCAGTCGGTGATGTCAATTGTGGCAAAGTTAAGCAAATTGTTGTTGCTTGCGGACAAGGAGCAACAGCAGTAATTCATGGATATAAGTATATATGATAATTAAAATAATAAAAGCAAGAGAAATACTTGACTCAAGGGGAAATCCTACTCTTGAAGTTGATTGTATTACAGATAGTGGCACCTTTACTTCTAGCGTTCCATCAGGAGCTTCTACAGGAAGTAAAGAGGCTTTTGAGTTAAGGGATGGGGGAAGTAGATTTGGAGGCAAGGGGGTTCTAAAAGCGGTTAAGAATGTTAATGAAATTATTGGTCCTAAGATTGTGGGAATGGATTGTACTCAACAGATGGAGATTGATAATGCAATGATTAAGCTAGATGGAACCGAGGGAAAGTATAATTTAGGTGCTAATGCGATAGTTGGTGTTTCGATGGCAGTTTGTAGGGCGGGCGCTTGTGCTAATAATATTTCTTTGCATGATCACATTGCTCATTTAGTAGGTAATAGTGAACCTAAAATTCCTTATCCTTGTTTTAATATTATTAATGGAGGAGCTCATAGTGATAATGAGCTTGACTTTCAAGAGTTCATGATTGTTCCGCAAACTAATTCTTTTAGAGAAAATCTAAGAATTGGTTCTGAGATTTATTATCAATTGAAAAGAGTATTAAAAAAAGATTATCCAGAATTCTCACTAGGATCAGGAGATGAGGGTGGATTTGCTCCAATGATTAAGCTTCCAGAGATTGCTCTTGAATTGATTACTAAAGCAATAGAGGGCGCTGATTATGTTGATAAGGTTAAAATCATATTAGATGTAGCAGCTTCAGAGTTTTATAAGCAAACAGAAGAAAGTAATGAAGCTTTTTATCATTTAAACTCTAATCTTTATACTTCATCTGATTTATTAAAGTATTATGCTGAATTAATTGAAAAATATCCCATAATTGGAATAGAAGATCCTTTTGCTGAAGGTGATTGGAATGGATTCAAGAAAATAACTCAAAGATTGGGTAATAAAATCATGGTTGTTGGCGATGATTTAACTGTTAGCAATCCCGAAGTAATTCAAAAAGCAGAAGTTGAGGGAGCTTGTAATGCTGTAATTTTAAAAATAAATCAAATTGGAACCGTGAGTGAGATTATAGAAGCTTCTAAATTAGCTAAAAGTTATGGTTGGAAGACAATTGTTTCTCATAGATCAGGAGAAACAATAGATAGTTTTATTGCTGATCTATCTGTTGGTCTTAGTGCCGATTATATTAAAACAGGAGCCCCTACAAGGGGAGAAAGGTTGGCAAAATATAATAGATTGTGTAGAATAGAAGACAAGACAATAATAATATAATAAAAATATGCCTAGAATAAGATTATTTACAACACCGATTTGTCCTTACTGTTTTTCATTGAAGAGATTCTTAGAAGAGAAGGGACTTCAAGTAGAAGAAATAGATGTTACTGAAAATGAGATTGCAATGGATGAAATGATTAATGAAACGCAACAAGCAACTGTTCCAGTATTAGACATTGACGGAGAATTTGTAGTTGGTTTTGATAGAAAAAAGATTTGTGAGATATTAAAAATAGAAGAGTAATATGAAAATAGCAATAAACGGCTTTGGAAGAATAGGAAGATGCGCTCTTAAATCAGCAATAAAGAACAATTTAGATGTTGAATTTGTAGCTATTAATGATTTAACTGACACAAAAACACTTGCCCATTTATTTAAATATGATTCTGCTTATGGCGTTTTTAATGGAACAGTTGAAGCAAAAGAAGACAGTATTGTTATCAATGGCAAAGAAATTAAAGTTTTTGCTAAAAAAGACCCAGAAGAATTGCCATGGGGGCAACTTGGAGTAGATGTTGTTTTAGAGTGTACGGGTATTTTTAGAGATGAAGTAGGTGCAGGCAAGCATATTAAAGCAGGAGCAAAGAAGGTAATAATATCAGCCCCAGCTAAAGAAGATACAATTCCATCATACATTATGGGAATTAATGAAAAAGAATATAAAGGAGAATCAATCATTGATATGGGTTCTTGTACAACTAATTGCTTAGCGCCAGTTGTTAAAATACTTGAAGATGATTTTGGAATTGAAAAAGGATTTATGACTACAATTCATTCATATACAAATGATCAAAATATTCTTGATTTGCCTCATAAAGATCTAAGAAGAGCAAGATCAGCTGCAGAGAATATTATACCAACAACAACAGGAGCAGCAAAAGCAATTGGTAAAGTAATTCCAAGCGTAAAAGGTAAAATGGACGGCATTGCAGTTAGAGTTCCTACACCAGTCGTTTCTTTGGTTGACTTAATTTGCGAATTAAGAAAAGAGGTAACTGCAGAAGAGGTAAACGATATAATGTTAAAATATTCAGACAAAGGAGAGATGAAGGGAATATTCTATGTTGAAAAAGATCCTCTTGTTTCATCTGACTTTATCGGCAACCCATTCTCTTCAATATTTGATATGGAATACACAAAGGCAGATGGAAAGATGGTTAAGATTCTCGCATGGTATGATAATGAATGGGCATATGCATTAAGAATGGTAGAGCTAGCGAAGATAATTACTTAATAATTAGAAGAGGAATCCCCCAAAAGGGGATTTTTTGTATCAAGATCGGTTCTTTGATTGTTCTTTGGTGTTATAAGTAATAAATTAAATAATTAAAAATATGGAAAAAAAATACATTTATATAATAATGGCGTGTTTAGTTTTGTTTTTATCTATTTTTATCTTTTGGATTATGAATAAAGAAAAGAATGAGCCATTAATAATATCACCATCTTATAGTTTTATTGTTTCTGAATTAGGCGATATTTCTCTAGTTGAAAATGAAGAAGCTGGATTAAAATTTGTAATACCGCAAGATTGGGAGGTGACCAATGATCTTTTAGCTAGTTTTTCAATGAGAACAAAAGATTTTATCCCTTTTAAAGATAATCCTTCTTCTGCTTCTGTTCCTAAGAAAGGCTGTTGGATTGGTGCCACTGTGAGGTATGAAAAAGAAGGAAGTGATAACGATTATTATTTTAGTAGTAATAAGTATTATATTGATAATCCTGAGGACTTAGAAGAAATGAATAGCGATACTCGTGCATATAGCATAATAGAAGTTGATGGAATCAATTCTCTTAAGCACGAAGTTATAAATAATGATAATAATCCTGGTAGGGCTATGTTAATTTGGATTCCAATAAATGACAAAGTTTACTTATTTGAATCAGATCTTTTTGGAGAAGATCAAGAAGAGTGTAAAACTCATTTCGATAATTTCTTAAATACAGTCTCTATTAAAAAATAATGAAAATTCACAATTTAATATTGAGTGTAGCGCTAACAATATTGTTAGCAATTTTTTGTGCTGCACCTAATCAAACAATTTTAGCTAGTGTTGACTATCAAGCTGTTTCAACTTTTGATTCAAAAAAGATAGTTAAAAGTTTGCCTAAGGAAGTGTATAATATTTGGGCGAAGAGAAAAGGAGAGGGAGATAATAGCATGAATCTAACAACGCTTTCTTTATTAAAAGAGATATTAAGGAAAGATGCTAGAGACTATATGCTTCACGATTTGCCAATTGATATTTCAATTAATGTAATTTCTGAAACGATTGATCTTTCTAGAATAATAATTGCAGGAGATGTTGCAAGCGTAATTAAGAAGATTGAAAAAGATAGCGTAAATTTTGCTGTAAGTTATCTGAATGATTATTTTAATAAGGGAAAAGCAAAGGTTGGTTACGGTGCGATTGATGTTAATTATACGACATCTTACGGAAATACTAATACAATTATTCAATACATTGTCTTATTGAAAGAAATTGATGATAATAAAAGCGAAGTAGTTATGAGGATATATTCTCCTAAGGCAATCATCCCTCCGGACAGCTATAAGGGTTATGGAATGATAGAGGGCTTTTCTAATGAGTTGAGTTCTGGCCAATCAATAAGCCCCTTTATAACTGAGATTAAAGGAGTGTTAAAAAAGAGTAGTTTGGGAGAATATAGTTGGGTTGGTTCGCCTAATATAGACTTGGTTTTTTCTGAGAATGTTCCTGATTTTGGATTAAGGCCTCCATCATTGGTAGAGAAGTATATTATTGCTCCAGTTCAAGAAAAGGTAAAAGAAATAGGAGGCATTTTTAGTTTTCTTGGAGGAAATACAGAGTTTGTAGAAGTTCTTACTAGTGGTAGAGAAGACAAGGAAGCAATAGAAAAAGAGCTTGTTTCTATGACTGAAGAAAAAAGTATTGCTTCAGCTTCTTGCTCGAGAAATAATCTAGGATCTCCTTTGCATAATATAGTTATTAATGAAATTGCCTGGATGGGTGGAATAAATAGCGCCAACGATGAATGGATAGAGCTAAAGAACATTTCTTCGAGAGACATAGATATGAAGGGATGGTCATTGGTTGATAAGGAGAATCAAATTGACATTACTTTTGATAGTTTGTTGGTGAAAAGTGGCGCCTTTGTTTTATTAGAAAGAACAAGCGACAATGCCGTGTCTTTTATTAATGCCGATTTAATATACAAAGGAACATTAGGGAATACAAACGAAGAGCTTTATCTTTTTAATAGTAATTGTGGACTTGAGGATTATGTTGCTGCAAATTCAAGTTGGCCAGCGGGTGATTCTAGTCAAAGAAGAACAATGGAAAGAATAAGTAATTTTGATTGGCAAACATATAGTGGAGAGCCTTATAATAATATTTTAGGAACTCCCAAAAAAGATAATAGCGTTAAGAAGGTAGAACAAGAAGTAAAAACGGAAAAAAAGATTGAAATAAGGGAAGTTGAGATTAAAGAAGAACCTAAGGAAGAGAAGAAAGAAGAAGTTAAAGAAGAACTGAAAGAAGAACCTAAGGAAGAGAAGAAAGAAGAAGTTGCTATCAGCTATTGTTCTCAAGTTGGCACACCAAGCTATAGTGGAGTTATTATTAATGAAGTTGCTTGGATGGGAACAACTGTTGGGGCCACTAAGGAGTGGGTAGAGTTGAAAAATGTTTCTACTACGTCAATTAATATGAACGGCTGGCAATTACTAGACAAAGATAATCAAATCAAGATTATTTTTAATGAGAGTGATATTTTAATGCCAGGTCAACTTTATTTATTAGAAAGAACCGATGATGACTCTGTTCCTCATATTGTTGCAGATAAGATATATTCAGGAAATCTTTCTAATACCAATGAGTCTCTTCGTCTTTTTAATTCTTCATGTCAGTTAATAGACGAAGTTGTAGCCAATCCAAATTGGCCAGCAGGTGCAAGCACAGAAAGAAAAACAATGGAGAGGGGTAATGATTTATCGTGGCACAATTCTATTAATGTTAATGGGAGTCCTAAAGCAGAGAACAGTCAGTTAGTAACTAATAGTAATGCTAGTAATAATCAAAGCACAACAACTGTAATATATGTTTCTTCTCCGTCAACACCGCAAGAAGTGATCAATTATTGTTCTAAGATAGGTGCGCCAAACTATGCTGGGCTTATTATCAATGAGGTCGCTTGGATGGGAACAACGGCTGGATCAACTAAAGAATGGATAGAGTTAAAAAATATTTCAGATAATGAAATTATATTGGACGGTTGGCAGTTGTTGAGTAATAATAACAAGATTAAGATTGTCTTTAATGAGGATGACGCTATTATGCCTCAGCAATATTACTTACTAGAAAGAACTAGCGATGATTCTGTGCCTGATATTGTTGCAGACAAAATATATACAGGCGCTCTTAATAATAGCAATGACTTATTAATGCTTTTCAATAATAATTGCCAATTAATAGATGAGGTTGTTGCTAGTCCTGATTGGCCAGCAGGTGCAAGCACAGAAAGAAAAACAATGGAGAGGATTAGTGATCTTTCGTGGCACACTTCTATTAATGTTAACGGGAGTCCTAGGGCAGAGAATACTATTCCATTAGAAGATGATCTTTTGGGAGAAGAAGAGGAGACTAATGAGAATGAAGAACTCGAAGAGGAAGATGGGGAAGGGGCTGGTGAGAGTGAAGATGATGGTGAGGAAGAGGAAGATGGGGAAGGTCAGGGAGGGAACACAGTCGTTGAAAATAGTTCTCTTGTCATTTCAGAAATACAAATTAATGGGGAGAATAGTTTAGAGTATGTTGAGCTTTATAATCAAGGAGAAGAAGAAATTGATTTATGCTCTGAAGAAGATGAGTGCTATTATCTTTCTTATTATTCACCAACGTTCTTAGATGGTTTTCCTAAATACGATTGGCACGGTCCTTATCATAATTGGCAACTAGAAGGGGTCATAGCTCCGGGAGAATATTATCTTATTGTAATATATGGAAATATTGAGGGAAGTATGGTTGTTAAGAATGAGAATGGAAATCCTTATTCTTCAGCAATAATTAATAATTTCAATGGATCTTTCTCTCTTTTTAATTCTAATCCTGTTATTAATAATGAAGAATTATTAGAGGAAGAAAAAGTAGAGATGGCAAAGTCTTTTAAGATTGATGTCGTTGCATGGGGTGATAATTCTTTGCCTGTAAGGGAAGGTGAGGTTACTTTTATAAGTACTCAAGGCATGTCTACAGGAAGGAAATGGCTTGATGGCAAGTATGTTGATACTGACAATAATTTTAATGATTTTCAATTGCAAAAACCAAGTCCTGGAGAATACTGTAAACAGTCTCCGGAGAAGATAAAAGACATTCAAGTTGAATCATTCAAGAATAGCGTAACATTATATTGGGACACTCCTCTTGATGTAGACTCTTCGAGTGAAGAAATAAGCTATGAAGTGTATTTTTCTATAGACGATGCCAACTTTAAATTATTAGAAGGATTAGAAATTATTAGTGAAGAAGATATTAATAGTGCTACAATACAGAATCTTTATTATGATAGAGATCATTATTTTTCTATTAAAGCAATTGATATAGATGATAACGAGTCAGATATATCAGAAACGGTTTCCTGTAAAACAGAAACTTCTAATCATACTAAGCCGTTGCTTTATGGTAATAACCAGAAGAACAATATTTTTGATATTCCTTATTTATCAGGAGAAATACCAGCAGAATCATTAAGTCTTTTAATGGAGTATGATTATTACAGTTCTCAATTAAATTCTAATTCGTTAATTGGTGACGGGGAAATACTATATACTTCAATTTCACTTAGTGGATCAAAAAAAATCTTTGCGACAAAAGATGACGTTGTTTTGTGGAGTTATAATTGCCAAGATCATTGTTATTTGATTTTTCTAGGAAAGGACGGAACTATTTATTTTAATGATAGTAATAGCGTAGGAGCATTAAGTCCATGGGGAGAATTAAGATGGAGAGAAACTTTTGGCTATATTCTATTAGATAGTTTTGTGGTTGATTCTCAAGAGAAAATTTATTTCATAACTAGTGATAATAAGGTATATGGGATAGAGGACCACTTTAATAGTGCAAATATTCAAAATATTTATAACCTCAATGATTATGCAAGAAACTTAATGGTCGTTGATAGTGATGATAATATATATTTTGCTAGTAAAGATACTATCTTCAAGGCTGCTTTTTATCAAGGCAAAATTAGCGAAAAAAGAATAGAAGTAGATTATCATGAGGATTATGAAGGAGAAAGAGACAAAGTTTCATCAATTTCGGGAATTAATATTGTTTCTGGAAATAGAATTCTAATTAATGCTCAAGATCATTATTATGATGAGGAGGGAGGCAGTCACAGAGTAGCAATGTTATTATCTTCTGATATGAATGAAATCATTTGGTCTAAGAATGATTATTCTGTGCCCTTAGCTATTGGAGATAATCAATATTATATTTGGCAAGGTAGGGCTCCAGCAGGTTCTTGGGTTCCAATATTCTATTTGAATGGAATCGATTTATCTAATGGAGAAATATTATGGGGAAAAAAACATGTAGCTCCTATTGGTATAAACGTAGATCAAATTAATTACCTTATTGTTGATAAAAACGATAATATATATTTTATTCAAGGATCGAGATTGACTGGTTATGATACAAATAATATCACCAGCGAGGATCCTAAAGATGATGAAATATTAAGAATTAATTTGGGAGAAACAGGATCTTACTTCTCGGTAGGGAGAGATAAGATATTCTTTAATTTTTATAAAAGAATTAAATCAGTTCAGTATTAAAAAA
>JAQUXE010000025.1 GCA_028692555.1 Minisyncoccota bacterium | reverse complement strand
TAAAAAATCCATCAGGCAGACTTTCCGTCACAACTCCATTTTTTTTTATCTTGTCTTCTTTTTTATTCATGTAAAAGATACTAGAACAATAGCAAAACTTTTGCTTTTGGTCAAGAGATTAATTAAATCTTAATTTTATTTCTACACTGTCTTCTTTTGCTGGCAATGATGATCTCCAAAAAGGAAAGATGTCAATCTCAACCTTATCTATCTCTAACATATTTTCAAGCAAAGAAGCAGAGCTTGTTTCCTTATTATTTAGTAAGGCATCCCTTAGTAACTCCTTTTCTGGCAATGAGTATGTTTTTGCAGTGAAAACAACTCCTAGCTTGATTTTTCCTTCGACAACCTCATAATCCTCAATCTGACAGATAATACTATTAGGAACTATTTTTCTTATTTCTGGAATATCTTTAATTATTAATTTCTCTCCAATTTTAATAATCTCATCTTTCCTAAATGCAACTACGCTACTACTAACCTTACCGAAAGCATTAAATTTGTCTACCTCGGCACCAACTAAAGCATTAACACTCAAATCCTTGAACTCTAAAGAAATATTATCAGGAACATACATAAAACTCTCAGGAATAGAATCAATTAATTCTTTTTTTGCTATCTCGCCATATTTTTCTTTAAAAGATTCTTTTGAAGATGTAATATCACTAGTTGTAACTATCTTAATTTGAGAATCTTCTCCACCTCCTAAAGGTGAAATTGTTTCTGCATAGATGCTTGTAAAAATGCTTGTTCCAGAAAGACCAGGAACGGAAAAAGTAGCAGATGATATATTATATTCTGTTCCAGCTTTTTCAGCAGTAACTGCTATATCGACATGACCATTAGCAGGAATAACAAATGCTTCATCCGCTTTATAAGTTAACTCTCCTGGAACCGACAGAAATCTTGTATTCTTAATTAGTGATTGACTTTTAGCAGGACTAACTTTGTTATAAACCCTTATTATTCCAGTAGCTTTCTTTGTCTTAGAATCTGTCCCTGTGGAAGAATAGTCTCCTGAAAACTCTTTAGTATCAGAGAATATAACGCCAGGCAAAACCAAATTTTCAAAATCAACTATTGCTTCAGCTGTGTTGACCATTATTGTTGCTGTGAGTGAGGCTTCTTCTATATTTGGATATATTCTAACTTCAGCCTTTCCTTGAACAAGGAAGATTACTCCTAATAAAGAAAAAACAACAAGAGCAGGAAAAAGCAAGAATAAATCTAACCTCTTCTTTGGTTTTTTCTTATCATGAAAAGACTCTTTTTTCTCTATCTTTTCAGATGGAATTATATCGTATATTTTCCTTGACATGTTGCTTTAATTCTTCTTACCCCTCTACTTGAACTCTCTTCTTTAATTATTTTAAATGATTCTAATAATGATAAATTTTCTATGTGCTCTCCTCCGCAAATCTCTTTTGAAAAAATATCCCCGCTATCCTTATTGTATATCGTCCAAACACTTACTTCTTCAGGATACCTTTCCTTAAAGAAAGATAATGCTCCAGATGACAATGCTTCGTTAAGTGACATTATTTCTTTTTTAAGAACTAGCCCTTCCTTAATCTTTGAATTAATTAAATCTTCTACCTCTTTGATTTCTTCTGGTGTTAGTTTTCTTTCAAAAGAAAAATCAAATCTTAATCTCTCATCATTAATGTCTGAACCCATCTGCTGAACATCTTCGCCTAAAACCTTCCTTAATGCTGAGTGTAGCAAATGCGTCGCAGTATGTAAATATGGGTTACTTCCACCGCCAAACTTCTTCTCTACTCCAGCCCTAGACAGTTCTTGATGCTTCTTCAATTCTTTATAAAAATCATTTTCGTTTAATGATAAATCCTTTTTAGATAGTTCTTCTTTAATCATCTCTAGTGGAAAACCGTAACTTTGATATATATCAAAGGCCTCTTTGCCTGAAATATCTTTTTCAATTGAATTAATTATCTTAAGGCCTCTATCTAGCGTTAAAGAAAACTTTTCTTCTTCTTTTCTAATAATCTCGTATGTTTCTTTTCTGTCTATTTCAAGATAAATATCTTTGTATTTATTAATAGTTGCTTCTACTAAAGAAACCCAAAAGTCCCCATCTAATCCCAGCATCTTGCCGTATCTAATGATTCTCCTTATTAATCTCCTTAATATGTATCCCTGCCCTGTATTTGATGGAACAACTCCTGCGTCTGCAAGAAAAACTATCCCTCTAATATGGTCAGCAATAATCCTGCAAGCGACTTCATTTTCTTTATTGCTTATCTTAGAAATAACATCAGAGAATAAGTCCGTTTCATATGCAGAGTTTTTGCCCTGAATAATTGAAAGCAATCTTTCAAAACCAATTCCCGTATCAATATTTGTTTGATTAAGTAGTTCATATTCCCCTGCTTCATTTTTAAAATACTGCATAAAAACAAGATTCCATATTTCAACATATCTCTTACAATAATCACAGTTAGGACCACAATCACTCCTGCCACAACCAAATGATTCTCCTCTATCATAATGAATCTCTGAGCATGGTCCACATGGTCCTGTCTCAGATACTGGACCCCAAAAGTTATCTTTTGCGTCGCATTCTTTAATACTAATGATTCCCCTTTGCTTCCAAAGAGCAATTGCCTCCTCATCTTTAGAAATGGTGTCATTACCGCTAAAAACAGTAATGTGCATTCTTGATTTATCAAGACCAATGCTTTCTAAAAACTCTAAAGCATAATCAATGGCACCTTCTTTAAAATACCCTGAATCATCTTGACCTATTGACCAATTTCCAAGCATCTCAAAAAAAGTATGATGCGTGTCGTCTCCTATTTCTTCAATATCATCAGTTCTGAAACATTTCTGACAAGATGCTAGATGTCTTGAATCAAAATCAGCCAAAACATCCTTTTTACCAGCTAAATAGGGAGAGAATTGTTGCATTCCGGCAGTAGTGAATAAGACACTAGGATCAGTTGGTAAAAGAGAAGAAGAAGGCACTATTTTATGCCCATTATTTTCAAAAAATTTAAGAAAATGTTTCCTTAATTCCTTAGAATTCATGCTTTCATTCTAACAAAGAGAGAGGTTTTGGTCAAATAATTATCAAAATTAATAAAAAAACGAGGACCTTAGTCCCCGCCCTTCTAAATCATGAATATTAATCATCCGACATCTTCCTTTTTGCGTCTTCAATCAATTTAGCTGCTGCTTCTTTACCTCCTAGTCCAAAAGCTAGACCAAGTGCAATGGTTAGAGTTCCAACGAAGCCCATGACTAAGGCATTAACAATTTGAGGAGCTACTCCTAATTGAGACAAAACTGCTAAACCAGCAAAAACATATATTCCGCCCTTAACAATTGTTCCTAGGAAATTAACAAAGTTAACTCCCATTTTCTTAGCTGAAACCTTAACAATCTTTTCTATTACATCAGCTATAACTATTGCTACAACTAAAATAATAATAGAAACAATTAAGCTAGGTGTCCATGCAATAATGCTAGCTAATATTGCAGCAAAAGCTGTCCAGCCAACTATATCAGTAGCAATCATTAGAAATATGAATACTAGTATCCATTTGAAAATTGCTCCGACGAAACCTGATGGTTCTACTTTTATATCTGCATTAGCTAAAGCATCTTTCCATCCTGTTCTTTCAAAAATAGAGTTGAATTTTAATTTACTTAAAATACCAGCAACTAGTTTTCCTAACCAAATTGCTATAATCCAACCTATTATGAAAATAATTATTGCTCCCAATAAGTCAGGAAGAAAAAGCAACATATTTTCCCAAGCACCATATAGAGCTTGTGTTGTAATTGATGACCAATCTTGTGTCATATTTTTGACCATTTTTTCTTTACCTATAAAATCATAAAGATAAAAAAGATAAGAAAGAAATGGATATTAATTATGTTTAAATTATACCACGATATTAAAAGAGCGCAAGAAAGTTATCAACAATTGAGAATTAAACTAACTATTCAATATATAGTCAATTAG